>JAZRBX010000150.1:0-8600 GCA_045635285.1 Victivallaceae bacterium | reverse complement strand
TATCGACGAGCTGATAGCGGCAGTTTTTGTGGATCACGGGGGCAACGACACGGTCGCGGGTAACACCGCTTTGTTCATGAACGATAGAGAGACGGCGTCCGATGAGGGTATTGAAAATGGAAGATTTGCCGACATTGGGTCTGCCTACGATGGCGATGACGGGCAAATGGTTTTGCTGTTTTTCAAAAATAATGTTTTCAGCCATAATCTTTCTCCGGTTATGGTTTATACAAAAAATGCGGCGCTGAACGAGCCGCATTCAAATACGGAAATAATTTCAGAACCCGAGGTCGGTCGTTTCAATATCATCCTGACGCAGGTCGATAAGGACAAAGCCGGTTGCAAGGTCGACCCATTCAATCGGATTGATGTAGACTTCTGCTTCAACGAGGAAACCCAAAGCTCCGCCGATTTTCCAGAAGTCGCGCTGTCCGAGATAATAATCATAGACAGGCATTTCGGGAGAGGGGACGCCTGCACGGAGTTCATGGTAATCTTCTGCAAGGAGGCAGGTGTTCCAGCGTTTTGAATTTTCTTCACCGGCGCAGATGAGCGACCAGTACCAGCCTTTCTGGGTTCCGAAACCGTACTGGCGGTTCCAATCTTTGTATGCACGGAGAGAACCGAAGTCGACACCGCCTCCGACTTTGATAAGTTCGGTAGCCATAAGTTCGGCACGGATGGTGGGGCCGACACCGACGCTGACGGAGAAAATATCCAGCAGGTCGCAGATGCGGTTGGGAATATACATCAGAAGTTTCTCTCCGATGGAGTCAGCTTTCAAGGCAGGGGCGAAAAACATACTGAAAAGACACACGGCAATGATTGTAATTTTTTTCATAATATCTCCTGTTTTAAGTTGTTACCATAAAAATAGACCTTTTTAAAAAATAGTCAAGTGCAAAAAGTCTTTTTTTTAAGAATTTAAGAAACGGTGGTCGATGACACGTTTTGCTTTGCCCTCACTGCGGATGATCGTATTGGGGGCGACAAGTTTGACTTTGATGTGCAGACCTGTAACGCTTTCGATGGAGTGGGTGAGTTTTTTGTGCAGCTCTTCCATGGCGCGGACCTTGTCGCTGAAAAGTTCGGAACGCACTTCAACTGCAACTTCGATATTGTCCATGCCTTTGTCCTTGAAAAGGATGATGTTGTAATGCGGCAGAGTTCCGTCGACTGCCAGCAGTGCGGCTTCGATCTGGGACGGGAAAACATTTACGCCCTTGATGATCATCATATCATCACTGCGGCTGGAAATACGGTCGATACGGCGGATTGTTCTGCCGCAGGCACATTTTTCAGGGATGATGCGAGTGAGGTCGCGGGTGCGGTAACGGAGCATGGGCATTGCCTCTTTGGACAAAGTTGTCAGGACGAGTTCGCCCCATTCGCCGTCGGGGAGGACTTCGAGGGTTTCCGGATTGATGATTTCGGGATAGAAATGATCTTCAAAGACATGCAGACCGTTCTGACATTCACATTCAATGGCGACACCGGGGCCGATGATTTCGGAAAGGCCGTAAATATCGTATGCTTTGATACCTGCATCTTTTTCGATTTGTTCACGCATGGCTGGAGTCCAGGGTTCTGCTCCGAAAATACCGGCTTTGAGCGGAAGTTCACGCAGGTCGATACCCATGCTCTGGGCTTTTTCAATGAGGAAAGTGAAGTAGCTCGGAGTACAGCACATGGCGGTAGTTCCGAAGTCTTTCATGAGCATGATCTGGCGGTCGGTATTGCCGACGGAGGTGGGGACGGTCAGAGCACCGAGTTTCTCCGCACCGTAATGCGCACCGAGGCCGCCGGTGAAAAGTCCGTAACCGTATGAAACCTGAATAATATCTTCATTGCTCAAACCGCAGCTTATGAAAGAGCGGGCGATGACCTCTTTCCAAACTTCAATATCGTTCTGATTGTAACCGACGACAATGGGTTTGCCGGTGGTTCCGCTGGAAGCGTGGACGCGGACGATTTCGCTTCTCGGAACTGCGAAAAGTCCGAAAGGATAGTTGTCGCGGAGGTCGGTTTTGACGGTAAAGGGAAGTTTTTTGATGTCATCGAGTGTTTTTATATCATCGGGGGTAACAGAAAATTCTTTAAACTTGCGGCTGTAAAACTCAACATTTTCAAAAGCATGTTTTGCGATTGATTTAAGTTTTGCAAGTTGGAGTTCGCGCAGAGCATTGACATCCATGTAGTCTTTGCCGGCGAGTTCTTTGTTGGCCGTTTTGTAACAATTCATTTTTCTGTACCGTTTATGTTGTTGATTGATATAAATTTATTGTCATTTTGAAAATGACTCGTTCTTTAATATACATGATATTTTCTTTTTTATCAAGCAGCAAGCCTTATGAAAATCGATTTTTTTATCAGAAAGTTGCATTTCATAGGCGTAATCGAGGAGTTTTTTGAAATGCGGGCCGGGTTTAATGCCGAGAGCGATTAAATCTCTGCCTTTGATGAGCGGTTCGGGAAGGATTTCCGAATTTCCGAATTCAGAGAGTTTTTCAAGCATAAAGAGCCATTCATTGATGCAGAAACTTGAAGCGATACTGTCCAGACGGTTGAGTTCCATAAGCAAGGCAAAATCTTTTCTGCCGAGCAGCTTGCGGAGAGTGGAAATTTTCATCTGTTTCACCTGCACGAAACGCATGTGATCTCTGACGGCAGCGGCAATGCGTTCTCTTCTGTCGTTTGAAAAACGCAAATCGGTCATCAGTTTGTCCGCCATTTCCGCTCCTGCGGATTCATGACCGAAAAAGTGAATGCCTCCGGCATCACGGAAAAAACACGGCTTTTTGCCGATGTCGTGCAGAATAATGCTCCAAGCCAGATCCTTTGACGGATATGCCATGTGGGAAAGCATTTTCATCGTATGGGTGAAAACATCTCCTTCCGGATGAAATTCGACAGGCTGTTCGACGCCGTGAAGTGCATGGATATCGGGCAGGATGATTTGAAGAAGACCGGTTTTGTCAAGCAGTTCCAATGATTTGGCTGCATTTTTGTTTTCAAACATCCAGTCAAGTTCCTGCCGTATGCGTTCAGCGGCAAGATCGGAACACAAATGAGCATTTTTCTTTATGGCATTGAAAGTATTTTCTTCTATGACAAAACCGTATTTGGCGGCGAATCTTACCGCTCGGAGCATACGCAGATAATCTTCGTTGAATCTCGTTTCCGGATCGCCGACGGTACGCAGGATGCCTTTGTATAAATCATCTGCGCCGTTGTGAAAGTCAATGACTTCCAGCGTTTCAGGATCAAAGAGCATGGCATTGACCGTGAAATCCCGCCGTTCGGAATCGGTTTTGAAATCTGTGGTGTAACGCACCTGCTGCGGATGTCTGCCGTCCATGTAAAAACGCTCTTCTCTGGCAGTGGCGATCTCAAATGCAAAAGAGTCGCATTTGGCGATTATCACCCCGAAAGATACTCCTGTTTGTTCCGCATCCGGGAAAATTTCAAGCAGTTTATCAGGCGGCAGAGTCGAAACAAAATCAATATCTTTACAGGGGAGATGCAGAAGTGTATTTCTGACAAAACCACCGACAAAAAAAGCTTCTCCGCCATTTTGACGGATGGCCATGACAATTTTTTTTGCCGCCTTGAAAATAGGAGTCGGATTTACTTGGATTTTCATGGCTTGACCTCTTCTGAAACGGCATCCTGTGTCCAAATGATGAAACATTTTATTTCCGCAACTGATAATTTTAAAAGTTGGGACAGTGCCATGCGGTAAGTATTGAGCTGACGGTGATAGCGTTTGACTTTGTCGTTGATTTCTGTCGGACGGCTGCCGCTTTTGTAGTCAATGATGATCGTATCGGCGGCACTGCCGTCCGGATTGCGGTGTATCTGCACACGGTCGAAGCAGCCGGAGATGTAATAATCTTTGATAATGACATCGAAACTTCTCTCTTTCCAGCACTCATCATAATCGTTCAGAAGTTTGCATAAATCATTATTTGCACTTATTTTTGCGATTTCATCTCTGATATTTCCGGGGGTGTCTGGCGGCAGGGCAGGGGCAGAAAAATCATCAATATCGCAAAGGAAACGGTGCAGGTCCTCTCCGAAAAATTTTCCTTTGCTTTCATCGGGGAGATTGAAGAAAAGTTTTCCGTTTTTGCCGTTGTCATTTTCGTCCAAGCCGTCGGACGGACGGATCCTGCGGCGGCGGATATTGGGGCTTGGCAGCATTTTGAAATTCAGCGGAGGAGTTTCTTTTATGTTCAAAGTTTTTTCTTTTTCTATCGGCAGTCCGATATAGGCATCGTCGATTTTTGCATGCATGAAGTGAAATTCATCTTCTGTTTCATCCGCATCAGCACAGCGGAAAAGCGTTTCTGTGATGTAATCGGTCAGATAGTAGGAATTTTTACCGTTATTGATAGGTTCAAAATTTTTGAAAAGTTTCATTTTCGCATCGGCAAGCGGCGGCAGAATCAAAGTCATAGTGTATTTTGCTCTGCTCAAAGCCACATACATCAGACAAATTTTTTCAAACATCTGTTCGGCGGTAAATTCATTCCAAGCCTTATTGATTTCCGGGAAAATCGAGAATTCATCATTTATTGAATTGAGAATCCATCTGCTGTTGTCGGCGTATGAACCGGCTATTGGAATATTTTTTGGCTTGTTTATAATGCTTGTGTCGCCGTTGATTGCGGTGAAAACATGTTCAAAAGTCAAACCTTTTGAGTGGTGTATGGTCATTAATTTTATTTTGTAACCGATTGCTTCGGTGCTGTGTTTGACATGATTTATATACTCTTTGAAATAACGGCTGTCGTTTGCAAGGCTTGTGCGGTCAAATTCTGCGGCGGCATTGAGAAAAAGTTCCAGACTTTCACGGTCGCAGAAAGAGATCGGTTTATTGTTATTTCTTTTTTTGATTTTGTCTATGCAGTTTTTGAGATACTCATAGAAGCCTGAATGTTTGAGAATGTAGCTTTCCTGTTCAAGTTTTTCTCTGCTTGCGGGGATCAGGAAGCGGACAGACGGCAGCATTTCAGCGATACCGCATGCCATGGTGTCGGCGGGGTGCTGGATATAAATCAGGAGATTGACGAGAGCATTGATTATTTTGTTGTTGCCGATTTTGTCATTGCCTATCCAGATGAAGTATTTTCCGTAATCGGGGTCCTGCTGCAATTCTTCCAGCAGAGCAAGCCCTTCTTTGTTTTTGCGGACGAGTATCGCGCATGATTTGTGTTTCTCTATGATGTCAGATTCTTTAATTTTCCGCAGGATCAGAGCGGCTGAATTTTTGACATGATTATCTTTGTCGAGGCTTAAATATGCGTCAAATCTGCTGCGGTATTTGAGGATGTCCGACGGAGAATGAGGTTTGAATATTTTGCTCCAGGCTTCACCGGTGCCGGGGAAGAATCCTGCGTTTTTGATCAGCATGTTATCGAAAATCAAATTCAATGCGGAGCATATACTTTTGCCGTAGCGGAACGAAACATCCAGCGGTTTCTGCTGCAAATTGATTTGTTTTTTCATTTTCTCAATGACATCCGGCATGAGTCTGCGGTCGCCTGAACGCCAGTTGTAGATAGCCTGTTTGACATCGCCGACTATGAAAAGACTTTTGTTTTCCTCCAATGACGGAGTGCCGAAAATTTCTGAAATCACCTGCCATTGGATACGGCTGGTGTCCTGAAATTCATCGATCAGATAATTGCAGAATTTGTTGTTCAAACGGTAAGCAATGTCGTAGGTCCATGAATTCTGACAGTTGCCGAGCAGACGGGGAAGGTCGGCAAAAGTGATTTTGCCCTGTTTGTAAAAAGTTTCTGAATAGAGTTTGCGGTATGCCCGTGCGATGTTCATAAAACCGTCGCTGCGTACGGCATTCTGTTTTATCAGAATGTACGAGGCGTATTGCAGCAGCAGGATCAGTGCATTTCTTTCATCTTTGGAAAAATGATCCGAGGAGAAACCGCTGGCTGTGATTTTAAAACCGTTCCTGATTTCTTCATAATGCTGATAAAAATCCCGCAGCCTTTTGAGTTCCATGTTGTTGAAATGGGTGTCGGTAGAGGCATAGCAGACCTTATCCATGACATCGAGCAAGGCGGCTTTGTCTTTGGTGCTTTTTCTGCGGTATTGAGAGGGATTGTTTTCGAGAATGTACAGAGCTTCTTCTCTTTTTTCAAGGGAGAATAAATCTTCGACATTGCCGCTGAAAGCGTATGAGGTGCTGTCGGGATTGTCATCGAGCAGCCGTTCATAGCATTTGATATTTTCCTGTATTTTTGAGAAATATTTTCTGGAATTTCTGCCGTAAGAGGTTTTTTTGCTTTCAAGTGCAATATCTTCTATCTTCTCTTCGGACTGATCAAATTGATATGATGATGAGAGCAAAAGTTTTTTGAGAGTATTGACTTTTAAAATTTCTTCTTCGCTTTCGCTGATGAGTTCAGCTTTGCCGGGGAGGGAAAGTTCAGTGCTGAAACTTTGAACGATTTTGTTCATAAAACTGTCAATGGTGCATATTTGCAGGTCATTGACGGAGAAAATGAGTTTACGGAGCAGATTTACGATATCATCGTGAGTAACGATCTTGATATTCATATCCAATGCGGAGAGTCTGTCATTGAGGATGTTAAATTTTTCAATATCGCTGTCAAGTACGGTATCAAACAGTATTTCAATGATACGGTTGTAAATTTCTCTGGCACCGCTCTGGGAAAAAGTTACAGCCATGACGGAGTTGAAAATTTTTTCCGGTTCGGGATCGGAGAGAAACATGCCGAGCAGACGGATCGCCATTTCTTCGGTTTTGCCGCATCCTGCGGAGGCACTTATGGCGAATGAGTCGAATTTTTTTGCATTACTCATAAATTTCCTCCGTTCCGGTTGCAAAATCATTTTCATTGCAGTTTTCAAAATAATTTTTGGCGATACTGTATTCGCTGTCTAAAGACGGCGGCCAGAAATTTTTGCTGATAAATATTTCATTCATCAAATAATTGAGTGTGCGGGCGCCGTTTGCCAGACATAATTCATCGAGCTTATCGAAAAAAAGTATTCCGGTTTTTGCCGTATCTTCGGGCAGATTGAAATATCCGCATTTGACAGGGATCTTTTCTTCTATGTTGAATTTTTCGCGCATGAATTGTGTCATAAGTTTATAAATTACAAGCTGCATGTCGCAGAAATACATATTGTTGTCATCTTTGATCGCCGTCATTGATTTTTTATCCAGATGGGCAGAAATATTTTTACTGATATGAGCCTCAAAGGGGGTTACTGGAGTTTTTGCGGTTTTGTAATCAATGATGTGGCAGCATTTGTTGTCGTCTCTGTCGGTAACAAGGTCAATACGGTCGATTTTGCCGACGATTGCAATATCTTTCAATGCATCATTTATTATCGGCATTTTATAAGGCAGGGCGTTTTGAAGTTCTCCGAAAGGGACATTGAGTTTGATTTCGGTATGGATGATTTCATGTTTTGTGAAACTTTTGCGGTATTCGATTTCGTATTTTATGAATGATTCGAGAGATTTTTTGATTTCCGCGCACTGCATGAGGGCGATATTGTTGACGCTGAAACCGATTTGCCTGCGGAGCTGTTTTTCAAATTCGAGATCGATGAAAGAAGTAAGAGTGTTTTCATCGGGGACGGAGGTTTTGAAATTTTTGCCGTATTCTTCGAGGACATTATGGATTATATCGCCGCTCTGATAGGGCTGGAGTTCAAAAAGTTCCGCACCCTGTTCCTGAAATTTCATAACATCGGAAAGATAAAAAGTGTACGGGCATGATATATATTTTTTGAAAGAGGTTACGGAAATTTTTTCCGGCATTTTTCCTTTGAAGACAGGGGCATATTTTTGTTCATCCGGTTGTAAATCATTTTCGGAAACAGTTTTTTCAGCGAGGTGATTATTGAAAAACATGTCGCAGTAATACGGGAACATTGCGTTGTTTGTGAGAAAAAGAAGCCGCGGCAGAGTGTTGAGTTTGCCTGACAGATCGGTGTTTGAATATGTTATGAAAAGATTTTCCGCCGGATACTGGTCGCAGAGCATGGAAAAACGGTGTATGTCCGCCCCGAAACGGCTCCATGCAGAACTCCAATTAAGTTTTTTTCTGATTTGTTCGGGGAAAAAGATGTCATCTGTCGAGCTTGTGTTAAAAGATTTTTCCGTCATGCCGCCGAGGATTAGCGATTCATTTTCGTACCAGATCAAATCGAGGAAGCCGGAGAGATTGACTGCATTATCCTTGAAAACTTCCGCATCACGGATATTTGTATTGTTGACCATGTGCTTGAAAAGTGCCGTTTTTGAGCCTTGTGTTTTGATTTTTCTTAAATCAACAATGATTTTTTTCAATGCTTCAAGAGAACTTTCCGCACTGTCAATGTCCATATTGTTGAGGTTGTTGCATTGGGCGATTTTTTCAAAAACAAACCAGATGCCTTCGGGGAGAGAAGCGGATTTTACGGAATTTATTTCTTTGCAAATGGATGATGATCTGAAAAAACAGCAGAAACAGATTGATACGGATGCACTGACCGGCGTGCTCAGCCGTACGGCGTATTCCCGGGTGATCGAGGCCTATGGCACAGCAGAGGCTTTG
>JAZRBX010000149.1:0-4304 GCA_045635285.1 Victivallaceae bacterium | reverse complement strand
ATATGTACAAAAAAATGCAAAACGGATGAAAAAATGAAAAACTTTTTTAAATTTACGCTTATAGAACTTTTAGTTGTTATCGCAATCATAGCTATCCTCGCAGGCATGTTGCTCCCCGCCCTCGGCAAAGCCAGAGAAATCGCCGCCCTTTCAAACTGCATCAGCAATATGAAACAAATCGGTACTCTGATGACCCTCTATGGCGAAAACAACGACAGCTATTTCCCATATGCCGAAGCTGACCATCCGTGGGAAACAAGCGATCAAGGCTGGACAAATAAACTGCGTCTTGAACTTGATGCCCCGAAAAAAATCTTCCGCTGTTCCAGAGACATGCGGAGGGACTTCTCCTACTCATTGAACTGCCGTCAACTCTTTTTGCAATACGGTACTTTCGCTTCATGGAACAACCGCATATTTGAAAATGCAAGGATCTCCCCCTCATCCATCATTCTCGTTGAGGAAAGCAATGAAAAACATGCAGCCGGCGGCGATCTCTTCACCGAAGGCGATTCCGACCATGACAATTATACACAGGATACCGAACCGAAAAATCCCGACCGCCACGGCGGTTTTGCAGTTCTTTTCACCGACTGTCATGTTTCAAAAATAAAACAGCGTTACAACTTCGATGAAGTAACCTATTTCACCGACAGATATTCCGCTTGGGAATAAAATACAACAACTCCGTTCAGAGCAATATCAGTCAATATCCGGCAAGGAAGCTGTTATTTCATAAGCCGCAGACAAGAGGTCATCGGCAATGTTGAACTTTTTGCCGGGGTACTCGGAAATCGTTTTCAAGCCGTAACCGCTTTTGAGCAGAAAAGATTTTTTACATGCGGCATTTTCTCCCGCCTGAATATCCGACAGACGGTCGCCTATCATAAAAGATTGCGCAAGGTCAATATCAAAATCTGCAGCGGCTTTAAGCAGCAGTGCAGTCCCCGGTTTGCGGCAGTCGCATTGACCGGTAAAGTCAGGATGGTGCATACAGTAATAAAAAGCGTTTATTTTCACTCCGTATTCAGACAGAAGTTCCTGCATTCTGTCATGGACCGCAATGATTTCTTTTTCGGAATACATGCCTTTGGCGACGCCTGCCTGATTGGTGATCACTATCAACTTGAAACCGTTGTCCTGCAAAAGTTTAAGAGCTTCGGGAACATTTTTTTCAAGAATCAGTTTTTCCGGTTCATGCAGATAGTTGACCTCCACATTCAAAGTGCCGTCGCGGTCAAGGAAACATGCTTTTGCTTTCATTTGGCTCTCTTATGTAAAAAAAAGTGTGTTTTTATCTAAAATTTGATATAAATTACTTGATATTTTTGAATATGCAAGCTAAATTATATAAAATATAAGGATTTTTGAGAAAAATGAAAAATACTGCCTGTAATTTCAGAATGCTTACATTGGAGAGCCTGCGACTTAGTAACGGTCGTCGGGTGCTTCGTTATTTTGAGATTTGATTCTTCTCCCGGCGGCCGTTATTTAAATTCTGTTTCCCGATAATCCATATCAAAATATTCAAAAGGTGTTAAAATGTCTGATTTTAAAAAATATACTCCCGTAAACCCCATTGCGATAGAAAATCGTCAATGGCCGTCCCGTGTTGTTGAAAAAGCTCCGATCTGGACCAGTGTAGATCTGCGAGATGGCAACCAGTCTTTGCCGATCCCCATGAATCCGGAGAAAAAACTGCAATATTTTCGCATGCTGACTGAAATCGGCTTCAAAGAAATCGAAGTCGGCTTCCCCTCCGCATCGCAGGATGATTTTGATTTTGTCCGCACTCTGATTGAAAATAATCTCATTCCCGATGATGTTTGCATCTCCGTTCTGACCCAGGCTCGCAAACATCTGATCGACCGTACCATCGAATCATTGAAGGGTGCAAAACAGGCGATAGTTCACTGTTATGTCGCCAGCAGCGATCTGCACGGCAGATTTGTTTTCAATATGGACCATGCCAAAGTTCTGGAAATGGCAGTCAGCGGTACGCAAATGGTCAAAGATGCCATCGCTGAAGCCAAAATAGATTTCCCGATCCGCTATGAATTTTCTCCCGAAGAATTCACCGACAGCGATTTGGATTTCGTCGTTGAACTCTGCGCTCGCGTCAAAGAATGCTGGGGCGAAGTCAGCGACAAGCGTGATTTCATTTTGAATTTGCCCGCAACAGTTGAACGCCGTCCTCCCAATCATTATGCTGATATGATCGAATATTTCATTCAGAAATATCCCTATATGGACCAGACTACCGTCAGTCTGCACGCTCACAACGATCAGGGCTGTGCCATCGCCGCTACGGAAATGGCTCTGCTGGCAGGCGCCGACCGTGTCGAAGGTACTATTTTCGGTCATGGTGAACGCACCGGCAATCTGGATATAATGGTTCTGGCAATGAATCTCTTTGCCAGAGGAATTGATACCGGTCTGGACTTTTCAAATTTGGAAAGAATCGTCAAAATCGTTGAAAACTGTTCAGGTATTGACGTGCATCCCCGCCATCCGTATGCAGGACAGCTGGTCTTTACTGCCTTCTCCGGCTCTCATCAGGATGCCATCCGCAAAGGCATGGACCGCAGAGGTGAAATTTCAGATTATTTTGAACAGGGCTGGAAAATGCCTTATCTGCATATCGACCCCGCTGATGTCGGCAGAAAATATGAAAAACTCATCCGTATCAACAGTCAGTCCGGCAAAGGCGGTATCGTTTTCGTACTGGAAAAAGATTTCGGCATTTATCCGCCCAAATCAATGCATGCGGAAATCGGCAAAGTCATTCAGCATTACATGGATGAAAAAGGCGGTGAAATCGACAGCAAAGAACTGTATGATGTTTTCTTCAAAAACTTCGTAAATACCGAAGGCTCATACGCTTACTCTGATTACAGCCGTGATATTCTGAAAAATTCAGGCGATCTCATCGGTGTCAGTTTCACATGGGTGAATAACGGAGTTTCCCGTCAGCTCAAAGGTGTCGGCAACGGTCCGATATCTGCGGTCGTCAACGCTTTGAAAACTGATGAAAAACTGCATGAATTTTCACTGGAAGATTTTTCCGAACGCTCAATGGGTAACGATGCAGATGCCAAAGCCATCGCATTTGTCGGCATCCGTATCGCCGATACAGGCAAACTTGTTTACGGAGTCGGAGTTCACTCAAATATCGACCGTGCCGCCATTGCGGCGTTGATCAGTGCATTGAACCGTTCCGGTATGTGAGGTAAAAATGAACAGCAGGTGGAAATATTTTCTGATTCTGATATTGGCAGTTGTGCTGCTGCATATCCTGATCATTAAAATTTTTATCATCGGCAGTGATAATCCCCCTGCTGTAAATTCAAATGGACCTGAACTTATCGACGGCGATAAACTTCCGGAACCTCCCGTCCCCCCCAGACCCCGCAAAAAATAAGAGCTGAAAAAAATGGATGAATTCAGAAAAGCACGCTTGCGTTTATTCGGTATTTTTCTGATATTCGTTCTTGCAGTCATTGCATTGGTATCCGGAGTCGTAAGTTCGTGCAAAAAGATTTTCTCTGCTCCGCAATCCGCCAATACCGTACTTGAAGAACCGTATTTTGAAACTTCCGTAAAAACTGAAAAAAAAACACAGAAAAAAGCACAGGAAAATATTTCAGAGATAAAACCTCCGCTTGACCGTTCATCTGCTTTTCATGGAATCATGCCTGCATGGAAAAAATACCGCCGACCGAAATGCGGTATCCTTGCCGATGTAACCAGCAACAAGGTCCTCTGGTCATACAACGCCGACAAAAGCGTTCCTATCGCCTCTATGAGCAAAATGATGACACTTTTTGTCGCACATGAAGCAATGACCCGAACCAACGGCATCCTCAACCTCAAATCACCTGTCAAAATCAGCAAAAACAGCGCAACCGGCAGAGAGGGCGGTTTCGGTTTCATGCCGGGAGATGTTTACACTATCGGCGAATTGATGCAGGCGGCAACCGTCCGCAGCTGCAATGATGCGGCGGGGGCTTTGGCGGTCTATTTCGGCGGCACAGAGGAAAATTTTGTCCTGCAGATGAATGAAAAAGCACAGCAGCTCGGCATGACAAAAACTCATTTTGTAAATCCACACGGATTGCCGCAGAAAGAAAAAGACAATTTAAGCACAATGAATGATATGCTTATTTTGAGTATGCTCATGCTCGAAAATCCCGATTATATGAGCTGGACCAAATTGAACGGTGTAAAAATCGGTCAGAAAGTCATCGTCAATACCAATAACCTTATGCGTAAACGCAAATATCCCGGCGTTGACGGCTTGAAAA
>JAZRBX010000148.1:0-1971 GCA_045635285.1 Victivallaceae bacterium | reverse complement strand
CACCGAGTTTGACCGTGGCTTTTTCGCAAACGATCTGGAAGCTCATTTCGAAAGGCACGGTTGCCGGAGCGCACCAGCCGCCTTCCGCGGTAATAAGTTTGCCGTCACCGAAATCATAGACAGTCATAATGTGATCCAAGCCGTTGTCGCTTACCGCGCCGCGGACACCGAAACTGGCAACAGCCTGCGGTTTACCCAAAAGGTAACAAATGAAGTCAACATCATGCAAATGCAGATCCAATGCTGCTCCACCGGAAATGGCTTCCTGCATATACCAGTTGTTCCAGGCATTGCCGTCAACCGACGGAGAGAGCCGACGGAAAAGTGCGCTCTTGACCGCGCCGACCGCGCCGGAATCGATCAGTTTTTTAGTTGCATCATACTCGGGCCATGCTCTGATGCACATACCGGTATTGAAAAATCCTTTGGCTTCTTTGAGCGCCGTCCGAATTTCATTGAGCTGCTGCATATTGCGGCAAAGCGGTTTTTCACAGAAAACGTGCTTGCCGGCTTTCTGAGCAGCAATAAGATACTGACTGTGCAGCGGAGTCGGCACGCAGATGTCAATAATATCAGCATCGGTTTCTGAAATCATTTTGAAAGCATCTTCGTAAGTTGCAACACCGGTCATGTCCAACGGGATGGAATTATCTCCGCCGCCGATGTTTCCCACCACTTTGCTGACATCTCCGGCGCGTTTAGCAGCATCGATATCAGCGAGAGCAACCACTTTCACTCCCGGCAAAGCCTCGTAAATGCGCCAATGGGTGGATCCCATAAAACCGAGACCGATCAGACCGATTTTCACCTCTTTCATAAAAACATCCCTTTTTGATTGTTCAGTGGAGAATATAATTATCCCCGTTCATGATATATTATAGCCTTGCCTGTCGGGAAAAACAATGGATTTTTCAGCTTTGTGATGGACTTTTTGGCATTTTATGCTATTTTATACCACAAGCGCTTTTTATTCATAAGGAGGTAATGGTGTCAAAGACAATCACGTTGGAATTGCTGTTAAGCGATGAAGTCTGTCGTCTGTTGGACAGTTTTGCCACAACATTAAACATTCAAGTAGTATTCTATTCCAGGGATGGTGAAGTACTGAAACGCGGCCGCAGTTTCGGCAACAGCCGCTACTGCACCTTGATGCAGAAAAACTTTTTCGGCATAGATCGTTGTATTCAGCTTGACAATGAAATGCAGCAGCTCTGTCAGCAATCCCAGAGTCCTCAGTTGTACAAATGCCATGCCGGATTATATGAATTGATCGCTCCCGTAAAAATTCTGGGAGAAACTGCCGGATTCATCATGTTCGGGCAATTCCGTACCGATAAAGAAGTTCCGCTATTTGCCCGGAAAAACCAGGAAGCTGTCTCCGCATTTGCAGAACTGCCTTATTTTGACACCGAAGCATCCGGCAGTTTGAAAGATATGATAAATATGCTGATAAACTACATCATTGACAAAGAATTGGTCTCTTACTCCGGTTCCATGCGGCTGCAGCGGCTCTGGTATTTTATCAATGAAAATTATCAGCGTAAAATAACTTTGCACCAAGCTGCGAAGTTTCTTCATTTGAGCGAATCTTCCCTGACTCATTTTTTGCGTGATGGACATAATACCAGTTTTAAGCAGATGTTGATTGAAAAGCGTTTGAGTCAGGCAGAAAAACTTTGGCGGGAAAATTCAAATCTGTCCGTTTCAGAAGTTGCCGCGGCAGTCGGATACGATGATCCGCATTACTTTTCCAGACTCTATCGCAAAAATCGCGGCTGCACTGCGAAAACTTTTTTAGCAGCTCTCCGCAAAAAGTAAAAAATAGTTCACTGCACGGTGGAAAAATACCGCTGTTGGTGCTAATTTATACAGATGAATAAACAGTGAGGATTTTTCCATGAAATATTACGATGTTGCGGTTGTCGGAGCCGGTCATGCCGGATGCGAAGCCGCTTTTGCTGCCGCCCGTTT
>JAZRBX010000147.1:0-3415 GCA_045635285.1 Victivallaceae bacterium | reverse complement strand
TATAAACAATGAAACTCTCTCCGCTTCAACTTGAACGGAGAGAGTATTTTCAGAAAGGCTATTATGAAAAACGACTACTTGAAACGCGCAAAACAACAGATCACTGATCCCCAAATCCTCTCTATCGTCGCCGCACGCCGCGCACGCCAGCTCGCAAACGGGGCCCGCCCGATGATCAAAACTGACGATCAGGAATTCCTCGACATCGCTCTTCTCGAAATTGCAGAAGGCCTGCTCTCCTACGAATTCCCCACCGAAGAAGAACTCGCAGCTGCAAAACGCGCCGAAGAAGAAGCTGATTTTGCAGCAGCTGAAGCCGCAGCAGCAGAATTTGAAGAAGCTGACGCTGAATAATTTACGGAGATCAATATGTCCTCAGAAAAAACATCCGCACCCGTTGTCGCTCTCATCATGGGCAGCAAAAGCGATCTTGATGTCGTCAAAGGTGCCCTCGGTGTGCTGGACAAATTTGAAGTCCCCTACACCGCTCGTGTGATGTCCGCTCACCGCACCCCCGATGCCGCCGCCAAATTCGCTGAAGAAGCAGAAGCAAGCGGTATCAAAGTCATCATCTGCGTCGCAGGTATGGCAGCCCACCTCGGCGGAGTCATCGCCGCCAAAACAACTCTGCCGGTCATCGGTCTGCCGGTTGCCTCCGAACCTTTCAACGGTCTGGACGCACTGCTCGCCATGGTCCAAATGCCTCCCGGCATCCCCGTCGGAGTCGTTACCGCAGGCAAAGCCGGCGGCAAAAATGCAGCATTGTACGCTATAAGCATACTTGCATTGCAGGATAAAAAACTTGCAGCAAAACTGAAAGAATTCCGCGCTGAACAATCACAGATCGTTGAACTTGCGGATCAGGAACTGCAGGAAACATTGAACTGCAAATGATTTTTTTGAAAAGCGGATTTTTCCGCTTTTCTGATTTTTAATCCGGCAACTCGAAAAGGTTTATCATGAAATTAAGCAATACCGAAGCTAAAAACTCATTCAAATATTCATGGCTGTTGAAGCAGATTTTTCCGTTTATACGGCCTTATTTATTCCGTATTTTCATCGGACTGCTTGTCGCTCTGCCGCTCGGTTTGCTTGACGGTGTAACTGCTTATGTGCTGAAACCGTACATGGATTATGTCATTAACGGCAAAACTTTTGAATACACGATTTGCGGTTACAACATCGTGATAAACAGTCTGCAGATGGCTTTGATACTGCCGTTCGGCGTGGTCGCTTTCACCGCTGTTCAAGGTATTCTCCATTATATAAATGAATATATCTGCGTATGGTGCAGTCAGCGTATCACCAATGATGTCAAAATCGCCCTTTTCAAAAAACTCGTCTGCATGCATCCGCAATTCTTTGATGAAAACCCCTCCGGTATTATTATTTCACGCTATATCACCGACCCGACAACCGCTTCCAGCGGGCTTGTAACCCAGCTCAAAACTATTGTTACCACCTCATGCAGTTCTATCGGTCTGGTCGCCGTCATGCTTTACAGTTCATGGAAACTTGCAATCATCGGCGTCATGGTGCTGCTTTTCGCATTCCTGCCGCTCTCCATCCTCCGCAAAAGAATCAAACAGAACTCCAACAAAAATATGGTCATCGGCGGCAATATCACCACCAACTTGAACGAAACCTACTCCGGCAACAAGGTCATAGCAGCTTACGAATTGCAGAAAAGACAGGAAAAATATTTCATTGACCAGATTTGGGAGGCTTTCCGTGTGAATATGTCGCTTGCCAAACGCGTCGCATGGATGACTCCGCTCACCCATTTGATAGCCTCTGTCGGTGTGGCAGTGGTTCTCGGTTACGGAACTTATCTTATCAATTCAAAAGCGATGACGACCGGTGATTTCTCATCATTTCTGGCATCACTGCTGTTGCTCTACCGTCCGGTGAAATCCCTCGGTCATGCGTTGACCAATTTGCAGACGACTTTCGTTGCCATGAGTCGTGTTTTTGAACTTTTCCACCTCAATCCGGAAATCAAAGAGATTGAAAATCCTGAAAAATTGGATGGAATTTCTGAAAATATCACCTTTGAAAATGTCGTTTTTGAATACGAAAAAGATACTCCCGTACTCAAAAATATCAACCTTACCATCCCCAAAGGCGAAACTATCGCCATCGTCGGCAACTCCGGAGGCGGCAAATCGACTCTGGTCAATCTGCTCCCCCGTTTCTATGACATCAAATCAGGCGCGATAAAATTTGACGGCAAAGACATCAGGAACTTTTCTCTTGATTCTCTCCGCAACAATATTTCAATGGTCTTTCAGGACAACTTCCTTTTCAGCGGCACCATCCGTGAAAATATCATGATGGGCAATCCGCAATCAAGCGAAGAAGAACTCAAAAAAGTTATCACATCAGCTCATCTGGATGATGTCATAAGCGGTCTTGCTGACGGGTTGGATACACTCCTCGGCGAACGGGGAGTCACCCTCTCCGGCGGTCAGCGTCAGCGTGTCGCCATCGCCCGTGCCATGCTCCGCAATGCCCCGATCGTTATTCTCGATGAAGCGACTTCCGCACTCGACAATGAGTCCGAAGCCATCGTTCAGCAGGCAATGGACAATCTGATGCAGAACAGAACAGTTTTCATCATCGCCCACCGTCTCTCAACTATCAAAAACGCCGACCGTATCGCCGTTATCAATGAAGGCGAACTCGTCGAACTCGGCAAGCATGATGAATTGCTCAATATTCCCGGCGGAAGTTATAAAGCTCTCTACGAGATGCAGTTCCGCCCCCAGGAAGCCCAATAAGGTACTGCGTTTTACCGTATTTTAAAAACCGCTTCTTGCAGCGGAGAGATAATTACGATATTTTTTCATGGGGGCTTGCTGTGCCCCCGCATTTCCTTGTCGGCATAGTGGCATCAGGCTGTTTTTTGACATAATTTTCACAATATTGAGGAGAAAAGCATGCTGTTTTTCATATACTGCCGTCTTGATATATCAAAGTTGAAAAATACAACCTGTCTTCACAAAAAAGTGTAACAACTTATCCATCAAGCACTTCGGAATTTCTTACTGTTTTTCTGCATTATTTGAATTCCTATGCAGAAACCGGAAAAATCTCTTTTCGGGCAAACTTTTTGCGTAATATTACCTATCGCATTCATTATCAATGATTTAGCGATATTTAAAACCATTTTTCATCTCATAAATAAATATCTCTCTACTAAAAAAATCAAAAAAAAACGCATTTTTTTTAAAAAATCACTTGCATTTTTTCAATATTGTAGTAAATTCATTATTGTAATGATTACAAAACTGTAACAAGACAAAAAAACAAAACGGGAGAAAAAACTCCCTCCAACAAAAAAAAAGAAAGGATTGGGAAAATGAAAAAATTTGTCTGCACTATTTGCGGTTATGTCCACGAAGGAAACGATGCA
>JAZRBX010000146.1:0-13662 GCA_045635285.1 Victivallaceae bacterium | reverse complement strand
GCTTTCTGCGATAAACGTGTTGAAGAACTCAAAGCCGATGCCGCCGCTTACGACAAAAAATTCAACGATTTCGTCAATGCCGATCCCGAACGTGCCAAACTCGTTTCCGCTCTGCTTGACAAAACCATGCCTGCCGATCTGAAAGAACAGCTCACCGCTGCTCTGCCCACCGACGGCAAACCCCAGGCAACCCGCGCTCTCGGCGGTATCGTTCTCAACAAAGCCGCAGAACTCATCCCCTCTCTCATCGGTGGTGCCGCTGACCTCGCTCCCTCTACCAAAACCAACCTCAAAAACGGTGGTGATTTCTCTGCCGATGACTATGCCGCACGCAACCTTCACTTCGGTATCCGTGAATTTGCAATGGCCTGGGCCGGCAACGGTATGGCTCTCTACGGTTCAGCCATTCCCTATACTTCAACATTCTTTGTCTTCTCCGACTACATGAAACCTGCCATCCGTCTGGCATCTCTCATGCACCTCAAAGAATTGTTCATCTTCACCCATGACTCATTCTATGTCGGTGAAGACGGCCCCACCCATGAACCTATCGAACATCTTGCAATGTTCCGTTCATTGCCCGGCGTTACCGTTTTCCGTCCCGCAGAAGCATACGAAACTGCCGCAGCTTATGCCGCAGCTCTCGAACTCAACGGCCCCTCCGTCATTCTGCTGACCCGTCAGAACCTCAAACCCTACGATGCTGAAAAAGCCGCCAAGATCGATGTCAAAAAAGGTGCTTATATCATCGAAGATGAAGAAAACTTCGACATCATCCTCATTGCTACCGGTTCAGAAGTCAACCTCGCTCTTGATGTTGCCGCCAAACTCCGTGAAATGGAAGCAAAGGTCCGTGTCGTTTCCATGATTTCTCAGGAACTCTTCCTCCAGCAGGACGAAGAATATCAGGAAGAAGTTCTGCCCTCATGGTGTCCGGTCAAGGTTTCCATCGAAGCCGGTTCAACTTTCGGCTGGCACCGTTTCGTCGGCGACAACGGTCTTGCCATCGGTCTGGATCACTTCGGCGCATCTGCTCCCGCAGGTGTTCTGGCTGACAAATTCGGCTTCACTGTTGACGGCATCATTCGCAAGATCGGTGAATTCTACATCATGGACGATGAAGAAGGCTGCTCCTGCGAATGCGGTGATTGCGGCTGCGGTTGCGACCACGAGTAATTTCAATAACGGGCGGAATGATCATTCCGCCCGCAACCAGTTTAATACAAGGAATTAAAAACAATGAATATTTTTAACTTTTTCGCTACTGCCGGACAGAACAGTGCTTCTGTTGAAGCTGCTCAGCCCGCCGCTGATGCCGCACAGCAGAGTGCTGCACAGGGCAGCTGGCTTTCATTTTTGCCTCTGATCATCATTATCGCTCTCATGTTTTTCATGTCTATCCGCTCACAGAAAAAACAGCAGGCAAAACGCAAAGAAATGATGGAACGCATGGTCAAAGGTTCCAAAGTTATCCTCGCCAGCGGTATCATGGGTATCATTGAAGAAGTACAGGAAAAATCTATCAAAGTTGCCATCGCAAGCAACTGCATTGTTGAAGTTCTTCCCAACGCAATCATTGAAATCGTTACTGAAGAAGCCGCCGCCGCAAAATAATCCCGTACAGGAGAAATTTTTATGAACGAAAAACCCGTCCTGCTGCGTGCGATCATCGCAGCTGTTGTGATTCTGGTGTTTGCCGTTTCCATGATCCCCCTGACCGAGCGTCCGTTTTTTGATACTTTCAAATCAATGGTGAAGAAAGATGCTCCGCAGGCAGATGCAATCATTCAGGATGCACAGGTCATCAAACAGGCAAACCCCGATCTTTATGACTCCGAGGCATTGCTGAAAGCCGCCGCTGATAAAGGCGTTGAACTCAAAAGTTTTATTGCTGACAATAAAAATATTGAGGATAACCGCGATGTTGTCGGTGCCATCCGCAAAAATGCCGCAAGTTCGATCCGTCTCGGACTTGACCTTGCCGGCGGTGTGGAATATTTGATCAGACTTGTTCCCGATGAAGAATTCAATAAAAAATTTGATACCATCGCTGACGGCGAAGCCGCAAGAACTGAACTCAAAGAACGTATGGAAGATGAATTTTCAAGATACCGTGATATGGCGATTGAAATTTTGCGTAAACGCCTCGAATCACAGAAAATCTTTGAATCAGAAATTTCTCCTTCCGGCAGCGAACATATCAGTTTGAAAGCTCCGCTCGTTTCCAAAGATGAAAAGGTCCAACTCCTCAAACTTATCCAGATGAGCGCCAAACTCCGTTTCCGCCTCGTTCACAAGGATAATATGCAGCTGGTCTCCCAGTATCTCGCCGATCCGAAAGGTTTTCAGGTCCCCAACGGTTATGAACTCATGACCTATGAAACCTTCCGCAAAGGTCAGAGCGCACAGACAGAATACTATTTTGTTGAAAAACGCGCCCAGATGGACGGCAAAGGCATTATTGAAGCTCATCCGACCTCTGACCAGTTCGGTCAGCGTATGATTTCTCTGCGTTTTGACGGCGACGGTGCTGCAAAATTCGGTGAGATCACCACCAAATATTCACAGCCCGGCAATCAGCGTCAGCTGGCCATCGTTCTCGACGGCAAACTTTATTGTGCCCCCGTCCTGAAAGAACCCATTACCACCGGTCAGGCACAGATTTCCGGTTCTTTCTCCAATGAAGAACTCCAGCAGATCTCCAATGCTCTTGTTTCCGGCAGTTTCCCCTTCCAGATCAAAGTCGATGCTGTTTTTGATACTGACCCCAAACTTGGTGCTGACAATATTCAGAACAGTATTTATGCGGGTATTGCCGCATTGATCACAGTGGTCATTTTTATGATCATTTACTATCGCTTTGCCGGTTTTGTCGCAGTATTGGCACTTGGTACAAATGTTATTCTGGTGCTTGGTGCATTGGCGGCATTTGATTCCACACTTACTCTGCCGGGTATGGCGGGTATCATTCTGACTATCGGTATGGCAGTTGATGCCAACGTGCTTATTTTTGAGCGTATCCGCGAGGAACTTGAAAACGGTAAGAGTCTGGCTGTCGCAGTTGAATCAGGTTATGCCAAAGCATTCTCCGCTGTTTTTGACGCCAATATTACCACTTTGTTTGTTGCAATCATTCTGATGAATTTCGGTACAGGTCCGGTCAAAGGTTTTGCTGTAACACTCGGTATCGGTATTATTTCCAGTTTGTTCACAGCGATTTTCCTGACACATCTGGTCTTTGATTTTATTTTGAGATTTACCTCTATCAGTACACTCAAAATGCAGAAGTTCCTCAAGAATCCGTCCTTTGACTTCATCAAACGTAAGGCGGTATTTTTCAGTATTTCCGCATTTTTGATCATCGGCAGTTTTGCCGTATGTGCAATCCGCGGTACTGATATGCTCAGCGTTGACTTCACAGGCGGGACTCTCCAGAGCTTCAATTATATTGAAAAAGTTCCCGTCGCACAAGTCGAACAGGCTCTCAAAAGTTACGGTATCCCCGGCGCTGTAACTTATAAATCAAACTCCGGAACAACCAATGCCCAGACTATGGAAATCCTTGTCCGTCAGGCAGATGAAAGCAAAATCAAATCACTTGATGATACTGTAGTATTGCTCAATAGAAGTTTCCCCGATGCCAAATTCACTGCCGCAGGCGAATCAACCGTCGGCGGTCTGATCGGCTGGGAATTCACAAAATCAGCAATTATTGCTCTGGTGCTGTCTTTCATCGGTATCATTGTTTATGTTACATTCCGTTATGAATTTGCATACGCTATGGCGAGTGTGCTTGCTTTGATTCATGACGTAATTATTGCAGTCGGTATTTATGTTGTCTGCGGCAGAGAACTTTCTCTTACCGTTGTTGCCGCTGTGCTGACTGTTATCGGTTACTCAATCAATGATACCATCGTTATCTTTGACCGTATCCGTGAAAATGTGGATCTGCATCCCGAAAAATCATACATTGACGTTGTTAATATGTCTGTCAATGATACTTTGAATCGTACCATGCTGACCTCAATTACAACTTTGCTGGTCGTTCTGGTGCTTTTCTTCTTCGGCGGTGCGGCAATCAACGATTTCGTGCTTGTCATGCTGCTCGGTGTAGTCATTGGTACATATTCTTCAATCTGTATTTCCAGCCCGATCGTTTCTGTCTGGCACAAGAAGATCGGAAAAAATAAATAACCAAAATCCTTACAGGAGTTAATCATGAAAATTGTAGTCGCCTATTCCGGTGGTCTTGACACCTCCGTGATCGTCAAATGGGTCAAAGAAACTTACAATGCAGAGGTCATCTGCTACTGCGCAGACGTCGGTCAGCAGGAAGAACTCGACGGCCTCGAAGCCAAAGCTATCGCCACCGGCGCAAGCAAATGCATCATCGACGACCTCAACGAAGAGTTCGCCCGTGATTTCATTTTCCCCATGCTTCAGGGTGAAGCTATTTACGAAAGCAACTATTTGCTCGGAACCTCCATCGCCCGTCCTCTCATCGCCAAACGCCTCGTCGAAGTCGCCAAGGCCGAAGGCGCAGATGCCATCTGCCACGGCGCAACCGGCAAAGGTAACGACCAGGTCCGTTTTGAACTCAATGCCAACGCTATCGATCCCTCCATCAAAGTTATCGCCGCATGGCGCGATCCCAACTGGAAGTTCACCGGCCGTATGGATATGATCGAATATGCCAAAGCCAACAACATCCCCGTCAGCGTTTCCGCTAAGAAACCTTACTCTATGGACCGCAATCTGCTCCATATCAGTTTTGAAGGCGGTATCCTTGAAGATCCGTGGAACGAACTTCCCGAAGACATCAGCGTTATGACTGAACCGCTTTTAAAAGCTGCTGACACTCCCGAAGATGTCATCATCACTTTTGAAAAAGGTATTCCTGTTGCTGTTAACGGTGAAAAACTTTCTCCCGCAAACTTGATGCGCAAACTTAATGAAATGGGTAAAAAACACGCTGTCGGCAGAGTCGATATCGTTGAAAACCGTTTCGTCGGTATGAAATCCCGCGGTGTTTATGAAACTCCCGCAGGTACCATTCTTCAGGCAGCTCACAGAGGTTTGGAAGAAATCACTCTTGACCGTGAAGTTATGCACCTCCGCGACAGTCTGATTCCCCGCTATGCTGATATGATTTACAATGGTTTCTGGTATGCTCCTGAACGCGAAATGCTTCAGGTCATGATCACCGAAAGCCAGAAATTTGTTACCGGTGATGTCCGTGTCAAACTCTTCAAAGGAGCTTGCCATGTTACCGGACGCAAATCTGAATACAGCTTGTATGATGATGCTATCGCCTCTTTTGAAGACGGTGATTCCTATGATCACAAAGATGCCACCGGCTTCATCCGTTTGAATGCCCTGCGTCTGCGTGTGCTTGCCCGCAGTAAGCAGAAACGTTATTAATATACGGTTTGATCAATAAAAAAACTGCTGCTTCCCTTTTTTGGGGTGCAGCAGTTTTTTTTGTTCAGTTCATAATATCGGAACATCGTTTTTTGTTTTATTCCGATATTGAGACAGCAGAATTATGAATTCAATTTGTCGGGGAACATTGCTTTCGTAAGTTCGACGAATTGTTCGACGGTAAGTTTTTCGGGGCGGATTTCGTGGGGTATGCCGATTTTTTCAAAAGCGGCGGCGGTTATTTTTTTGCCGTAATTATTGCCGAGGACTTTGCCGAGCTGTTTGCGCCGCTGTGCGAAAGCGACTTTGACCAAGCCGTTGAGCAGACGGGCAAGTTCGGGAGCGGGGCGGTTGGGTTTCAATTTGAAAACGGCAATGGCGGAATCGACATCCGGCGGCGGAGTAAAGACTTCCGGCGGAACGATTTTAGCAATTTTAACATCATAGAGCAGTTGAGTGCGAACGCTCAAAGAGCCGTAATTTTTGATACCTGGTGTTGCGGCAAGACGCATAGCCATTTCTTTTTGCAGCATAAAGACCATTTTCTGCGGGGGATTGGGCAGTTCAAGGAGTCTGGTAACGAAAATACTGCTTATTGAATAGGGCAGATTGGCGACGGAGGAAAAGGGTTCATCGCCCATGAGTTTATAAAGATTTGTGCGTACTGCATCATCTTCGATCAAGGTGAAATTTTCATGCTTGAGATTTTCCCGGAGATATTCAGCCAGGCGGTGGTCGAATTCGATTGACCAGACTTTCGCGCCTGTCTGCAGCATGAGTTCGGTCAGCGCACCGAAGCCCGGACCTGCTTCAAGGATGCGGTCGTTTGCGGAGATGTCAGCGATTCTCACGATACTGTCGAGGAGGTTTTTGTCGGTGAGGAAGTTTTGACCGAGTCCTCTGCCGGGGCGCATACCGATTTTTTCCAAAGCCTGAAGGAGTTGAGTCTGATTCATCTGTGTCCTCCGCAGTTTCCATTGCAGCAGCAGCTTGCCTGCGGGCAGACTGCTGCGTTGGAGCATTGATTATTTTTACTTATGACGGCGATAGTTGAGGGGAGTTTTTCGGGATTGTTGTCGTGGCATTCCGGGCATGAAGCTTTTGAGGAAGCACTTTTGAAGAGGGCCTCAAAAACTGTTCCGCATTTCCGGCATTTCATTTTAAAAATCGGCATAATTTAACATTTCCTTTTGCAAAAAATCATTTATGGTGATAAATTAACTCAATTTAGGATTTTTTCAACCCTTGAAACGAAGTATATTGCAAATGATTGATAAAAAAATTGTCCGTGTCAGTGCCGCAGTTATCAGAAATGTCGATGATGAATTGCTTTTGAGTTCCCGCAAATTGGCGGACGGAAGAGTTTTCTGGGAGTTCCCCGGCGGTAAAATAGAGCCCGGAGAGTCTCCGTCTGCGGCGGCAGGCAGAGAATTAAAAGAGGAACTTGATCTGAAAGTCTATCCTGCTGATACTGTTTATATTACGTTATATGATTACGGTGATAAAATTGTGGAATTGAACTTTGTCCGCTGTTTCTGTTTTGATTTTTCAACTATGAAAATGCTGGATGAACAGTCAGTAAAATGGTGCAAAGTCAGCGATGTTGATATTGATGAAATGCTGGCTGCGGACAGAGAATTTATTAAATTTTTGCAATCTGCGGCAATAAATCCGTAAAAAAAGCGTTTAAAATCATGCGGAACAGATAATTATGAATGAGAAAAGCGATTTTGAACTTATCAGATTGTACATAGACGGCAACAACAGAGCTTTTGAGGTGCTTTACAGCAGGTATCGTATGAAGCTTTACGGTTTTGTTGCCAAACAACTGGGGTCAAACCGCAACGAATTGGATGATGTCGTTCAAATTGTCTGGATGCGTGCAATCGACAAAATGCCGACTTTGTCTGCAACGGGCAGTTTTTTCAGCTATCTCTGCAAAACTGCAAGGAATTGCATTATAGATAATGTCCGCAAACAGAAACGGCAGGGAGTTTCCATCGCTATTGATGATGAAGACAGTATCCCTGTGGCTGATGAAAATGCGTTGGAGCCTTATTTTGAATTGATAGACAACGAGGATCAGAAATTGATAGATCAGGCAGTCGGAAGTTTGAGTGAGGAACAGCGCAGAGTGTGGCTTCTGCGAATGGATGATATCTCTTTCAAGGAGATCGCCGAGCGTGAAAACTGTTCGATAAATACCGCACTTGCCCGTATGGGGTATGCGAAAAAGAATATAAAAATATTTTTGGAAAAGCATTTGTAATATGCGATTCGGAGGTATGTATGGATAAAGAAAAACTTGAAATTCCGATGGAACTTGATGCCGCAATTCTGCAATATGCGGCAGCCAAAAAGTTCCCGAAAATGCAATGGTACCGCTCATGGACATTCAAAGCTGCCGCCGCAGTTGTCGTGCTGGCGGTTCTGGCGTGTACCCAAATTGATTGGCGTCAGCCGCAGACTGTGCATTTTTCATCTGCAGAAAAAGATGAATTCAACTGGGAAGTATTTGAAGAAAAAATGGAATATATTGACGAAGAAATTTTCTTTGAAGCTCAATATCTGGCACAACTTTGAGGTGAATATGAAAAAATTTATGTTTATTTTGTTTTGCAGTTTGTTTGTTTTTGCGATTTGTCCGGCAGAAGTTCCCGTTCCGCGCGGCAAAGATTTTGACTGGCATCAGGCAGACGGAGAGCGGCAGCAGATGCGTGAGAAAATCCGAGCAGAACACCGCAAATATGTCAGTACACTTGAAAATTTTCATAAACGTTATGCCGCAGAAAACGACCCTGCCAAAAAAGAGGCGATCCGTGCTGAACTGCGTGCATTTCTTGCCAAATATTTTAATGAAAGAATAGAACACAGCAAGAAACGCATTGAATCAATGAAACAGTTTGTCGCACGCCTCGACGCCGAACAGAAAAAAATGGAAGCCAATGCGGACAAAATCGTTGAAAAACGAACCAATGAAATCCTTTCCGGTCAGATCAAACCTCCCCGCAAAAACCCACCGATAAAAAAATAATACTCTGCTCCGCATTGTCGGCAGCGCGTTACATCCGCTTTGTTTTTCCGGTGGATTGATTATATTCCATTGAGAAAACTGTCTGCGTTTATCTAAAAACTCCCTGAAGGAAACAGAGCGTCATAAAAAATTCCAATGGTATTCATTGCCTGATGGTATAGCAATTTTCAAGGGCCTGCTGCCGGTTGTTGCGAATACGGCATTCATTAATAGAAGAGCGGAAATAGTATCCGATTATTTTATATCCGTACCATTTACCAACTTCAATATATTTTTTCCTATCGGCAACAGAAACATTAGTATTGTCGATAATGCATGATTTTCCCGAAGCGAAAACTTTTTCAAGTATCTTGTTTTCCTGATTCCGTGGATGCAGGATATCCAATGATATATGAGTATGAGTTGCGGCAAAATTCTGCTCATAAAAGGTTGTTTTGCCGCTTGCCGGAATACTGGTAAAAATGATCATTTCAGTATATTTTGTTTCTGTCATTGCGCATCAACTCCCATCATTTTCAGAAGTTCATTTTTGAGTTTCGGGTACACCTTACGGATATTTTGAGAAATTTTATATTGATATTCAGGAGCATCAGAAAAACCGAAAATTTTCGTTAACAGTACCGTTGTTTGATATTTTTCATCCACTTTTTCATTAAACATATTTTCCATAGAAATACGGAAATGTACAGCCCCCAGCAACTCTCTCAAAAAATCTTTTTTAGACAATCTGTATGCACGATAACGCCAACGGGTACTCCAGCGTGGATCATTATTTTCCTGCAAAGGCGACCGTAAGCACAAAACGATATCTTCTCCATGGTGAATTATCCGGCAGGGAGCAAAAATTCCGGCACATTCCGGCCAAGCGCATTCATCACAGGTAAATGGATAATATTTCCCCGAATTCAAATACATTTCCAACAGCGTATCAATATTACAGCAGCTCCAAATAGTCTTATTATCCAATTTTAACCGAAGCCGCAAACCGCAATCATTTTCCAACAATTGGTATTCTTCGTTAAAAATAGTATAAATATGCTTCCATTCCTCCTTAACTACATAACATGCTTGAAAATATTCCAGAGAAATTTTACTGTATTTACGATGCCGTTTTTTCATATTCACACCTCGTTTATTCTGCTCCATACTTTTTCAGCAGTTCTTCCATTTCATCAAGTAACGGAAAATCAGATTTATCCCAGATATTATAATTGTCCCAAACATTTACCAATGCACAAGTTACATCTCCGCCATCATTGTTGATATAACAATCAATATTGGGATCTGCACCGTTTTCGAGTAAAAATTTCATCAAACGGATTCCCGGCGAATAATCTATACTGTAATACAATGCAGTACCTTCATCATATGCACAGACATTCAAATCATAGCCTTGCTGTATAAGCCATTTCAAGGCAGTTATATTTTCCAGATAAATTCGTTCCCATAATTCTTCTTCTTCAACAGCAGACATATTTTCAGCTGCTGAATAAAACTTTTCGCAAGAACTTATAATAAAATTTTGTGCCGCCATATCGCCGTGAGCATCTACCGCATGGATATTTGCACCTTGAGCAAAAAGTTTTTTCATCAGCGGCAGATCGTGTTTTCCGCAAGCCTCGATAAACTGCTGATCCAATTCAGAACCACGGTTATTCATCAAATTTCCGGCATTAAAAGCCAGCTGCTGCGGAGAAAGTTCCACAAAGAAACATTTGATTTCATTCCATGAGTATGAAAACACTTCTCCTTTTGGCAAATCTGCGACCTCATCCCTCATAGCATAACCGCGTTTTACCTTAAAAAGCTCTTCTGTCATAACATAGGTACGCACTGGATAATCCGGATATTCCGCAGGTGCGGGCGAATCAAATCTGCCATAACGGACTTTTATATCCTGCCGGTCAGCAACTTCTGCAGCGATCTGCAAAAATCTCTGAATATATTGCTGCCGTTTGTCATTCAAGTACCGGACAGAACGGAATGTTGCGGCAACAGGATACCATTAGACTTCCAAAGCGGCAGTAAATTCCGGAACCGACGCCAGACGTTTTACTGTTTCTTTCCACACCAAAACCGCATAATACGACAAGGGAGTATAGCGTTCTTCGCCGAATTGTTTTCCGTAAGCATTACATTGGTGAGCGACCCGGCTTTCTTCAGGCATACACACCCCGATCGGACAGAAACCGACCTCAAGGGTGGATTTTACTCCCTGAACAACCTTTATTTCCTCCGGTGTCAAGAGTTGCGTTAATCGCAAGACTGGCAAATGATTCATTTTGTCCTCCGTAAGTGTATTTTTCTTATTTGCAGTAAAATATACACCCGACAAGTGGACATTTTGCGTCCACTCTGAAAATATTTTACGGAAATTTTGCGATTTTTTTACAAATTTCCACGCAGGGGATGCAATCAGCACTCTGAAAAGAGATGCGGCAACTGTTTCTATGCAACAGGAGCAGGGAGTGTCAGAAAATTTGTATGCCGCCGATCAGCAATGCAGTATAGACCGCATAGACAATAAGCAGTATTGCCCCTTCAATGCGGTTCAGCACTCTGCCGATCAACATGAATATCAGAAGCAGAACAGATATAAATGCCATAACTCCGAAGTCTGTATAATTCAGTTTGACATTTTCTATGGGCTTGATAATCGGAGTCAACCCGAGAATGCAGAGAATATTGAAAATATTTGAGCCGACAACATTGCCGATGGCTATATCTTTTTCTCCCTTGCAGGCGGCAACGACAGAGGTCGCAAGTTCGGGTAGGGATGTTCCTACGGCGACGATGGTCAAACCGATGACGGCATCTGACATTTTGAAAAGTTTGGCGAAAAATACCGCACTGACCAGAAAAATTTTTGCTCCGAAAACCAGCACTGCCAAACTGGCAATGACAATTATTATTGACAGATAAAGCGGATATTTGAACTCAACTTTTTCGCCTTTGGCTTTCTCTTCGGCAATGGCTTTGCGTGAACTGTAAACACTCCATACGACATACGCAAGCAGTCCCGCAAAAAGCACTGCCCCTTCAATCCTGTTCAGATCGCCGTTGAAAAAGAAAAGTGCAGACATCACAAATGTCGCAATCAGCATTACAGGTGTATCAAATTTCAGCAGCTGCCGTTCGACTGTAAGCGGCACAATGCATGCACTCAAACCGAGAATAAGTCCGATATTGGCAATATTTGAACCGATGACATTGCCCATGGCTATATCAGGATTGCCGTTCAATGCAGAACTTATGCTTACTGCAAGTTCAGGTGCGCTGGTGGCAAATGCCACCAGAGTCAATCCTATTACCAGTGATGAAACTCCTGCCCGTTTGGCGATGTCCACGCCGCCTTTGACCAGAAAATCAGCTCCGTAGTACAATGCTCCGATACCGAGAGCCATATAAAAAACATTCAATAATATTTCCATTTTTTTCCTTTTTGTTTATGCTGTAACAATATTGCGGCATTCTCTGACGGCTTCGGTACTGCCAAGTACAGTAATAATATCACCGTTTGCCAAAATTGAGTTGCCTTTGGGGATAATGATTTTATCATCACGGTGGATCATCAGAATCAGGGTTCCTTTGGGGAATTTTGTTTCTGCGATCGTTTGTGTGCCGAAATCTTTACTGACAAGAATTTCACGGGAGATCATCTCTTCATTGCCGGTTTCTTCTATTGACAGAGGGGCGCGCGGTTTTTTGCGAAGCGGGGCATCAAGCCCGAGAAAACGGGCAAGCGGCATGATCGACATGCCCTGAAATATCACCGATGTCAGAACGATGAAGAAAACAATGTGAAAAAGATACAGACTTGACGGCACATCCATCATCAGTGGAAATGTCGCCAGCACAATAGGTGCACCGCCGCGCAACCCGACCCATGAAATAAACAACCGCTCCTTCATGGTGAATTTGCTTTTGATCAGACATAGAAATGTCGCCGCAGGTCTGGCAATGAACATCAGAAAAATGGCCGTGCCAAGTCCCATTTCTCCGGCATTCAGAAGTTGACTCGGGAAAACCAGCAGCCCCAGCAGAATGAATAGTATAACCTGCATCAGCCAGGCGATCCCATCGTAAAATCTTCCTACTCCGTTGTGAAAAACAAACATCCTGTTGCCCATAACGATACCGGCACAATAAACTGACATAAAGCCGTTGCCTTTGAGCAGTTCCGCTGTTGAATATGATGAAAGGACCACCACGATCGCAAGGACATAGTACAAGCCGTTGTATTCAAAATCTATATTGTTGAAAATCCAGACTGCCGCCCGTCCGAGCAGATAACCTGTCAGCACTCCGATTGCCATTTTGTAGATAAAATTCGGAATAATCATCAAATATGCGGAGGCTCCGCAAATTTCATTGCTGCTGCTTTCAAACAGTACGATATTGACCATGAACAGAGTAAGAAATGCCGCCATCGGATCGTTGCTGCCGGATTCAAATTCCAGCATCGGACGGAGTTTGCCTTTCAGACTTACGCTTTTGGAGCGGAGGATGGAAAAAACAGCCGCCGCATCGGTGGAGGAGATGATACTGCCGAGCAGCAGGCTCCATGCGAAAGAAATTTCTTTCTCCGGCATCAGCAGTTTTGCGGCAAAAAAGGTGAAAGTCCCGCTGAAAAATGCCGTAAGCAGAACTCCGATACTGGACATCAGCATACCGGGTTTGAAAACTTTTTTGATTGAATCCAAATTGGTATCGAAGCCGCCGGAAAAAAGGATGAATGACATGGCAATGGAGCCTATCGCATTTGCCATGGCGGCATCATTGAAATTCAATTTGCCGATACCGTCCGTACCGGCAAGCATACCGACAACCAGAAAGAGCAGAAGACACGGCATGTTGATATGAGTTGAGATTTTGCTCGATATCAAACTGAGCAAAAGTAAAAATGCAACAATGGCAATACCGCCAAATAAATCCATAATTATTTTTCCCTCTGCAATAAGTGTTTCAGGTAATGTAGCAGAATATTCGCAAAATGCAACAGGAAAAACATTTTTTTATCCGTTTTTCTGAATACGAATTGTTTAAAAAATTCAGTGTTTTTATTTCAGTTTGGCGGCGCGGTATATGAGTACGGGATGATGCGGGGGAAATTTTAAAGTGAAACTGTCGGATACAGCTTCATTTAATGTCGCTTTGTACCAGCAGTCAAGTTTGAGATTGATGATCGGATATTTCAGATTTTCCGA
>JAZRBX010000145.1:0-9561 GCA_045635285.1 Victivallaceae bacterium | reverse complement strand
CACAAAAAGCCGTTTTTGCCGGACATCGGCAGTAAGATTTACTGTATATATTTCCTGCTGTGTCTGCCGTCGCTGATCAATGCGGTCAATACACTTTTTTCATGGTTTGAACTCTGGGAAATGATAATGATGTATATTGTTTTTCTCTGTACTTATTATTATTTGTATTATACGCGTGATTTCAATACCGTTATGATTGGTTTCGGCATTGTGGCGTCGCTGACATTTATCAGTGTTGTATTTCAGCATATCAAAGGTATCCATCAGGCAAACGGATTTTTTCCGCATCAGAACAGTATGGGTATGTATATGTGTCTGATCGCTCCGGTATTTTTCGCCTATTATTTCAATAGAAACAAGGGGTGGAAACGTTTTTTGTATGCGGGATTTTTTCTGGTGGCATCGGCGGCGTGTATGCGTACATATTCCCGTGGAGCGATGGTGTGTCTGCCGTTCGGCTGTGCGATTACGGTTCTGCTTTCTTTGCGTTATCAGTTTCACATGCGTAAAATTCAAATTCTGCTGCCGATTTTTCTGATTTGTTTTTTCGGTGCATTGCTTCTGTTGCCGAACATTATTAAAAGGTTTGAAAATGCGCCCAAAGAGTCGTTGATGACTCGACAGTATCTTGCCGCTTCCGCATGGAATATGATGTGCGACAAACCTTTTGCCGGAGTCGGTTTGAATAATTGGGGTATCAAGATCAATCCTCCTTATCCCTACTGCGAATACCGTTATCAAAATAAACGCATTGCCAAAGATTTCAAAGAGGGTATCGTTGAAACAAGTTATCTGCTGGTCGGTGCAGAATGCGGATTTCTGGCGTTGGCGGCATTTCTGGCGTGGCTTGGATATTATTATGTTGCAGCATACAAATTAGTTAAAAAATTACGCAGAAGCGAACTTTTTTTCATCCCGGTCGGTATCGTCGGCGGGCTGACTGCGGTTTATCTGCAATCCACTCTTGAATGGGTGATGAAACAGCAGGTCAACTTTATTCAGATGATGATGCTTTTTGCAGTATTGAGTATTCTTTACAAGTACAGTGATAAATTTGCATCAGGCGAAGCGGAGGTGGTAATATGAAAAAATTTATGCTTTTTCTGATGTTTTTGCTGTCATTGACGGCAAGTGCCGTTGAATATGAATTTCTGACACCGCAGGTTGTGGTTTTGAAAACCTCTGCGGCAGTTCCTTTTAATCATTCTTCAGTCGGAATGAATATTATCCGTGAGGGATTCTGGGCAAAAGAAAACGGATTGAAACGGGATGCCAAAGGAAATATTTTAAAAAAAGCCGACATCACAGGTTTTACTTATCTGGTATTCGGAACTCCGTTTCAAAAAGGTGAAAAACGCAATTTGTATACGATCGTACTGCAATACGATCCGGAGATTCCAAGCAATATTTTTAAACTCAATCAAGTCGGAAACGGTATAAATCAGCAGAAAAAATATGCTTATATCGGTGCATGGCTCGGCAGTGCCGGAGCTTTGGCATTAGGGAAGTTTGACGGCAGAGAGTTTGAGGTGCGGAAAAGTTCAAATGACCAATGTGTTTTTCGCAATAAATTGAAATTGCGGTGCAAAGATCATTATTATACGGAAGAAACATCCTTTACAGGAGAAGAGGTTCTGGAACTTGATTATTCATCATTCAATATTCCCGGCAAATATTATTTTTATGTCGATGGCATCGGCAGAAGTATGGATTTTGTCATAGGTCCTGAAACTTTGAGTGAGGCATTTTATATCCATGCCAGAGGCTTGTATCACAAACGGTGCGGCATTGCCAAAACTCAACCGTTTACCGCATGGGAGAGTCCCGCATGTCACCAAAATGTCGAACAGAGCCGCTTCCCCGGCAATGCAGAACATTACCGCAAGGGAAAGGCAGAAAAAGATTTTGGATTTTTTGATATTAAAGATAACCGTATTGAGGTCAGGCATTTTGATTTGATAAAGGCGAATATGCCGTACAAAAAAGAAGTCATCCATGTTCGCGGCGGTTGGCACGATGCGGCGGATTACGATCGCAGACCTTATCATTTGCGGATCGTCAGCGATCTGGCAACGGTTTATCTGATGAAGAGTGAAAATTTCATTGACGGTCAGCTCAATATCCCCGAAAGCGGCAACGGCATCCCTGATATTCTCGATGAGGCGGCATGGGGCGTGAAACATCTCCTTGCCGTACAGAGAAAAGACGGCGGCACAGGGACATGGTTTGAAACTTTTGAACATCCGCAACCGGGCGAAGGACTGCCGGATGAGGACAAACGTACTTATTATATTTCCTGTCCGTCACGCAACGGAACTTTGGAGTATGCGGCAGTTGTCAGCACTCTCGCACTTGCCATGAAAAAAGCAGGAGCTGATGCAGAATCAGAAAAATATTTTGCCTCTGCTGTCAAAGCATGGGACTTCGCCATGGAGCCCCGCAACAGGTCAGTTGCATGGTTTAATGTGAAAAACAGGATGATTTCTTATCGTGAAGAACCTTATTTAAATGCGGAAAATTTGTTGAAAGCCGCAGTCAATCTCTATATACTTGCCGATGATGAAAAATATCTTTTGCCGATAAAAAATGAGGAAGAACGCATCTTTGAAACTTTTAACCGGAATTTCTGGAGATGGTCGGTCCTTTCATGGATGACTCTTGCAATTTATGATGTCGACGGTTTGGAAAAATTAAAAAATGAATACTGCAAAGTAGTTTTGCATAATGCTGATCAAATGCTTGCAGATTTGGAAAATGCTTACTCGTACCGCATTTTGTGGCACGCTCACAATGCCCCGTGGGTCCATGCTATGGCATGGGGAAATTATCACCCGCTTCGGCGTGCAGTAACTTTGATTGCCGCTCATAAACTTTCAGGAGAACAAAAATATCTTGACGGAGCATATCTTGCCAATGACTTTCATAATGGAGCCAACCCTCTCGGCAGGAGCATGACTTCGGGATTGGGGAAAATTTATCCCGCAGTTTTCCTTGATTTGGTAAGTTATGCAGATAAGCAAGGAGAATTTGTCCCCGGAATTACGCCGTACGGAAATACTTTCGGACTTGACCGCAATGCCGTCAAAATGCTTTACGGGGAAAATGCTGACAAACTTCCGATTTTCCGCAGATATGTAAATCTGGAATTTTTGAGCGTACCGTCAAGTGAATACAGCGTTTGGGAAACGATTGCTCCTGCGGCAGTTACGACAGGCTATCTCATTGAGAACCCGCTCCTGCCGTCAGATGATTTGAAAAACAGAAAACCTGCTGCTGATTTCCGTAAACTTCCCGGATACAGGGCATTGCCGTGAGGTGAATATGAAACACAGAACGATTGAAATATTTTTATTTATAGATGCACTCGGCTGGAAAATCGTCAAAGATCACGATTTTTTGAATGGACTTCTGCCGTATCGCAAAAAAGTCGATATGCAGTTCGGTTATTCAAGCAGTGCCATACCGACTATTCTTTCCGGCAAAACTCCTGCTGAACACGGTCATTTGGGATTATTCCGTTTCGCTCCTGAATCATCGCCTTTCAAAAAAATTTCACGATTGGCATGTTTTTTCAAGCCTGCAAGTTTCTGGGATCGGGGCAGGGTGCGTCATCATTTGTCAAAAATTCTGAAAAGATTTTACGGTTTTACAGGATATTTTCAGCTGTATCGTATGCCTTTATGGAAACTTAAATTTATGGATTATTGCGAAAAAAGCAATTTATTTACAGCCAACGGCATGGAGGATATTGATAATTTGCATGATGTTTTGAGTGCCGCAGGAGTGGATTTTCATATTTCTGACTGGCATTTGAGCGATGATGAAAATTATTCTGCCGCTGAAAAAGCAATCGAAGACGGCAAACAATTTCTCTTTGTCTATACCGCAGGTTTTGACGGAGTTCTGCATGACAATATCAGCAGCGGAACTGTAATAAAAACAAAACTTGATGAAATGAAAAACAAAATTGAAAGTCTTTATTTGAAAGCACAGGATTTTGCCGATGAGGTACATTTTACAGTTATTTCCGATCACGGGATGACACCGCTTGCAGGCACGGTCGATATTATGAGCAAAATCGCAGTATGCGGACTTGTTTTCGGAAAAGATTACGGAGCTTGTTATGATTCCACTATGGCAAGATTTTATTATCTGAACGGCAAAGCGGAAAAAATCATCACCGAAATCATGCAGGAATTTCCCGGACACTTTTTGAGTGAAGATGAAGAAAAAAAATACAGGATATACCGCGAAGATCGTTTTTTCGGCAATGCAATATTTCTGCTTGACGCAGGCATCCAGATAGTTCCGTCGGATATGGGGATCAAAGCGTTGAACGGCATGCACGGATTTGCTCCTGAAGATGAACATTCTTTTGCGGCGATACTTTCAAATTCGGCATTGCCGGAAAATATTGAATATGTTGCAGATTATTTTAATTTTATGATAGAAAGAGCTGAAAAATTATGAAGATACCGTTTTTCAAAAATACAGTTACCAATTATTTTTCCATGTTTGTCCGACTGGTGCAGGGGATTCTGGTTACAAGATGGCTCATCAGTCATCTCGGCGAAGCACAATACGGATTGTGGGTCATGCTGTGGAGTTTTTTCAGCTATGCATTGCTGCTGGACCTCGGTTTCGGAGTTGCGGCACAGAAAGTTACGGCGACGGAACTTTACAAAAAGGATGTTGAAAAATATAATCACACAATTTCAAGTATTTTTTTCAGTCATGTGAGTATGGCACTGTTGATTTTGCCGTTGACATTTGCAGGTATGTATTATGTCAGGGAGCTTTTTCATCTGCCGGAAGATGCGACAGCGGAGTATATTTATTTTTGTCGTGAAGCGTTGCTTTTGAGCGGACTTGCGGCGACAATAGTTTTTCCGCTCGGAGTTTTTCCTGAAATTCTGGTCGGGCTGCAGAAGTTGTATCTGCGTAATTACATTATTATCATTTCAAAAATTCTGGAACTTGCGGGAGTTATTATTATTTTTGCTTTGGGGTGGGGACTTTTCAAACTGCTTTTGTTTGTCATGCTGATCATGGGAGCGACCCAGCTGGCAATGTTTGTTTCTGTTTGGCGCAGTATTCCCGGATTCCGCATAAGATTTGCTTTTGACAAAGATGTGTTCAAGGGGATATTCCGTTTCAGCAGTGCTGTTTACATTATTTCCATCGGGCGTATGATCTGGGAGAGGGGGATGTTCCTGCTGATAAGTATTTTCTGCGGACTTGCACCTGTGGGGATTTTTCAGCTGGGCAGCCGCATACCGTTTCTTATCCAGCAGATAGCTTTGCCGTATGTTGAAAATATTTCTCCTATTTCTGCATTGCTTCACAGCCGCAACCGTACCATGCATTTGGCGCAGATACTCATGCGGTCGATACGCTGGGTGAACTTTTTTGCGGCGGGAGCGACGGTCATGGTGATGATTTATGCGCCGAGAATAATTTTGCTTCTTTTCAAGGTGGACAATGATGAGGCGGCGTTCATCTGCCGTTTGATGGTTTTATTTGTGTATTTTCTGTTGGTTTACCGTATTATACCTGAAAAGTTCCTTACTATGGCGGATGAGCATAAATTTCTGGCAGTTGTGCAGAGTTTTGAAAGTATTTTTTTCATCGTGATTTCAATTATCGGGCTTTTGATCAAGCCGCATGAATTGATTGTGGTCGGAGCGATGATCCTGACTAAATGTATCGGCACAATGTTTTTTGTTTTGCCTCATCTTTTCAGGCAGACAAAAATGAAATTGCGTTATTTTGTACTGTATTCACTTTTTGAACCGATATTGCTGGCATTGGCAACAGGGATGATCTTTTATTGGCAGTATTATCTGCTGCGCGGACAGATGCATGAATTTTTCCTGCTTGCGCTGGCGGGATTTTCCGGGGCACTGATTTATTTCCCTGCACTTTATTTTATGATGTTCGACCATGCGGAAAAAATCCGTGCCAGAAAGATTGTCGGCAGATTTACCGAAAAACTCCGGAGGGCATAAATTATGGAAATGCGTTTTGAATATATTGAAAATGTTTTAGTCGTTCATTTGCAAATGTTTCTTGACCGCAGCGGAGCGGAAAATTTTAAATATGTGCTGGGCGAAAGAATGTCGCCGGGGATGAAAATAGTTCTCGATTTGGAGAAACTTGTCAATATCGACAGTTACGGACTTGACGCTCTGCTTGCCATGGCGCAGAAAGCCCTGGAAAATGATTCGGTTATCAAACTTGCAGGCGTAAGCGCCGATATGCAGATAGTTCTGGATATCACCAAAGTTTATCAGGTTTTCGATATTTACAAAACTGTTGAAGAGGCGGTCAAAAGTTATCGGGAGGAGGCATTATGATTTCTGTACTTATGCGTTCTCATAACGATATACTTTATATCAGACAAACCGTTGAGGCATTACTGTCGCAGGAGGTCGATGATGAAGTGGAAATCATTTCCTGTGATGATCATTCTGCTGACGGAACTGCAGAGTATCTGTCAAGTGTTGTGCAGATTCGCCGCATTTCCCCGCCCGACGGCAAATATGTTCCCGGCAGAACGCTTAATTATATGGTAAGTCATGCCAAAGGTGAATATATCGTTTTTAATAACGGCGATGCGATCCCGCAGAATAAGGAATATCTGAAAAATCTGACAGCCCCGCTTGCGGATGATACAGTTGATTGTGTTTTCGGCAATCAGATCGCCAGAGCAAATGCTTTTGCCGTCGTTCGCAAAGATTATGAACGGGCATTCGGCGACGGTTTGATTTCTGCGAAATGGGACAGATTTTTTTCGCTGGTGTCTTCCGCTTTCTGCAAAAAAGAATTGATACAGCACCCGTTTGATGAAACTTTCCAATATTCAGAGGACTCTCAATGGGTGAACCGCCGTGAAGTAAAAATAGTTTATGCGGCAGATGCAGTCGTTGAACATTCGCACAATTATACTTTGCAAGAGGTTGAGAAAAGATTTTTCAATGAAGGCGTTGCCGACAGACAGATGGGCAAAAAATCTCCGGGACTGTTGCGGACATGGAAAACAATTGCCGCTGAAACTCTGCGTGATTGGATTTATCTTTTGAAAAAAGGTGCAGTGAAAGAATTTTTCTATGCTCCCTGTTACCGCTATACGCAGAAAATGAGTTATTATCGGGGGACAAAAGCATGAAAATCGCTCATATTGTCCGCCGTTTCACTTTTTCTGAATGGGGCGGTACTGAAAGTGTGGTATGGCATATCGTCAAACAGCAGAAAGCACAGGGATTGACTCCTGAAATCCTCTGTACCGGTGCATTGGACAAAGTCGGCACAGAGGTCGTTGACGGTATCACGATCAGGCGTTTCCCGTATATTTATCCGTATTTCCCAATGCCTGAAAAAGATAAACTTGCTCTGGATAAAAAAGGCGGCAATCCGTTTTCACGGAAATTATTGAAAACTTTGAAAAACGGAAATTATGATATTTTTCATATCCATGCCGGCGGCAGATTGGCAAAATATACCATGCTTCTTGCCTGCAAAATGTCTGTCCCTGCTGTAATGAGTCTGCATGGCGGTTCATGTGCCATCCCTGAACAGGAGATGAAGTTGATGCTGGAACCTTTGAAACACAAATTCAGTTACGGCGGCATTATCGACAGGATATGCCGTGCGGGATTTGTGCCGGAGAGCCGTGCGGATGTACTTCTCGCATTGAGTCGTGAGGAAGTTGAAAAACTGCATGAAATTTATCCTGATAAACAAATTGAACTCTTCCCCAACGGTATCTTGCACAGAGATTTGCCCGAAGCAGGGGACTTCCGTAATAAATACAAAATTCCGGCAAATGCCAGACTGCTTCTCTGCATTTCACGCATAGATTATCAGAAAAATCAGAAAATCATGCTTGAGATTTTGAAAAAAGATGAAAATGCACATCTGCTTCTTATCGGACCTGTTACTGCCGGATGGTATCTTGAAGAAATTTTAAAAGAGGCGGAAAAATTCAGTCTTAAAGAGCGTTTGACTGTAATTCCCGGTTTGAAACATGACAGTACCGAACTTTTGCAGGCATTGAAAACGGCGTATTGTTTCATTCTGCCGAGCCGCCATGAACCATTCGGCATTGCCGCACTTGAGGCATTGGATGCGGAAGTGCCGCTGATCGCTTCTGCCGTCGGTGGCTTGAAAGATTTTCTCATTGACGGCAGAAATGCACTGCTTTTTGAAGATAATAATGTTGAATCTTTGCTGAACGCATACGGTAATATTGATTTTATGCGTGAGATTTTGATCAGTGGCGGCAGAAGTGCTGCATCGGAATACAACTGGCAGAATATTGCCCTCAAACTGACAGAGATTTATCGGGGGCTGTTATGAAAAATATTCTCTATATAGGTAATTTCAACGGCATTGTCGGCGGCATTGAACGCTATATGCAGCAAAGTGCCGTGCTTTTGCGGCAAAACGGTTTTTCCGTACATTATCTCTATATGGAAAAAGGCGGCAGAGAGCAGGAGAAATTTGCAGATTCATTTGACAGCGTGCAGCAATTTTCTATTGCAAACAAAAAGTTTGAAACTTCTGATATGGTGATACTGCATAATATTATTGCCGTTGAATTTTTGCAATATCTGCCTGTTGAAAAGACTTTCTTTTTTGCCCATGACCACAATATTTACTGTCAGCGTCATCATTATTATACTCCAATCGGAAGGGTGAACTGCCATCGCAAATACGATAAATTTGTCTGTAAACTTTGTTCGCTCGGCAGAAATGCTGCTCCTCCGCTTGCTGAATACCGTAAATTTCCTGCACTTGTCCTTTCTGATTTTATGGCGGCAAATTTGCGTAAAAACGGTTTTGAAAAAGTTTTTAAACTTCCTGCATTTATAAAAACTGCGGAAAGCAAAACGGAATTTATGCCTGACGGAATTTTGCGGATACTCTTCCTCGGTCAGCTCATCAGGGGCAAGGGGGCGGATTTGATGCTGAAAAGTCTGGCAGAACTTGAAATACCTTTTGAATGTACCATTGCAGGCGACGGCAAAGACCGCCGAATGCTTGAAAAAACAGTTGAAAAATTCAAATTGTGTGATAAAGTACATTTCAGCGGTTTTGTCAGCGATATGGAAAATCTGTGGAAAAATTGTGATTTGTTCTGTTTCCCGATTCGCTGGCAGGAACCTTTCGGACTGGTCGGTTTGGAAGCGATGGCGCACGGAGTGCCGATTGTATCTTTTGATACAGGAGGTGTACGCGAGTGGCTTGCTGACTGCGCAAACGGTCTGCTTGCCGCAGAAAGAGATTGTGCGGCATTGGCGGAGATTTTGAAAAAATCAGCAGAAAATCCTGCTGAACTTGAACGTATGGGCAAATGCGCAATGAAGCTTGCAAAAGAAAAATTTTCAGAGGAAAATTTTGTGGAAAACTTTAAAAAATTACAGGAGGTATTGAAATGAAAATTCTGCTTTCGGCAATACCTTTTGACAATGGGAAATCGGGTATTTCCGTTTATATTCGTGAGGTGGTCAAAGCTCTGGAAATGCAGGGACATGAATTGACTTTGATAGTCGAGGATGA
>JAZRBX010000144.1:0-2806 GCA_045635285.1 Victivallaceae bacterium | reverse complement strand
TGTTCCCAGAGCAAATCATGCAGATATACGCGCATGATTTTCATGCCGATTTTTTCGGCATAACCGAGTTCACGGTCGATTGTTTCCGGATCGAAAGTATCTTCCTGCCACATTTCGAGCTGATTGATGGCTGTTGACGGATAAAAATTAGCTCCGAAGTACCATGAATTATTCCATTTTTTCATAACATTCCTCAATAATATTTTGCCAGATGGTCAATGGTGATGATTTTCTGCAAAGTTTCAGCATCGCATTCAGATTCAGGAGTGAATTCTACAACAACATTTTCTCCGGGGACGACTGCAAAACTGTTGTCGCTGAAATTTCCTTTGATCGACGGAGTATCCAGATTGACGAACAAAGCGGGTTTGTCGGTTGAGATTTCGACATAGAATTTGCCGTCGGATTCTTTAACTTCGGCAATGACAGCGGCTTTTTGAAGTTTGAGGTCTTTGAAAGCGGTGTCAAAATATTCGTTTTTGTGAATGGTGTTTTCAGTGAGGTTTTCGGTGATGATTTCGTAGAAAACATTTTCCGGATCACAGCCGTTTTCAAAAGCATAACCGTAATTTTTCACCTCTTTGGAAGTGAATTTATCAAGGCTGAAAGTAAATGTTTCTGAATTTAAAACTGCACCGTCAACAAGTGAACGGACATTGACGATCTGTTTGATTTCCACGCTGAACGGTCGGTCATTGACGGCATAAAGTTTAGCATCTTCGCCGTTTTCACGGAAAAGCACACCGGAAACGGGGGCGAAAAAGCGTTTGGCGTGATACTGGAGCTGTTTCCATTTGCCGCCGAATTCGATACTTGACCATGAAACTGTGGGCCAGTTGTCATTGAGCTGCCAGAAGACCGTCCCCATGCAGCGGGGCTGATTGGCGTGCCAGAATTCAACACCGGTTTTGATAGCGAGAGCCTGCTGAACCTGGGATTGGTAGGCGATGCCTTCGATTGAGTTCGGGAGTTTGAAAAGTTTTTCAAACATTGAAATGATCGGGGCATTGCCAAGAGGGCATTTCTGACGCATGCTCATTGTGCGTGAGAAAAGATTGAGTTCGTCTTCGGGGCAGAAACTTTTGATAAGTTCATAGGATGGGAACGCCTCAAAACCGAATTCCGAGCAGAAACGCGGCTTGATTTCATAGTAGGAGTTGAAATTTTTGCCTCTGAGCCAGACTTCCCAGTAGTGCATATCGCCGGTGGTATCGTTTTTCCAGCCGTCAACAAAAGAACCGGGACCGCCGCAGGGACTGCTGGGCCAGAATTTCTGTTCGACATCGTATTGAGCCATAAGTTCGGTAAGGCGTTTATTAAGTTTAATGAATCTCTGCATATTCATTTCATCACGGTCCTTGCCGAACCATTTAGTAGCACCGAGGCATTCGTTGTCGCCGCAGAAGAGGGCGATACAGGCGTGAGAACGAAGACGCGGGATTTGATATTCAAGTTCTTCGGCAACTTCATCAACGAACCAGTCATCGGCAGGATAAATCGCACAGCAGAACATCAAATCCTGCCAGACAAGAATACCGTTGCGGTCGCAAAGATCGTAGAAACATTCTTTTTCATATTGACCGCCGCCCCAGACGCGGATCATATTCATATTGGCACGAGCGGCTGATTCGATGAGATTGCGGTAAACTTCTTCTGTCTGACCGCTTGCCATGGCATCGCAGGGGATGAAGTCGGCACCTTTTCCGAAAATACGCATGCCGTTGACTTTGAAAAACATGGATTTACCGATTTCATCAGCTTCGTGGACAAGTTCGATGGTACGCAGACCTGCAAGTTTGGTAATTTTCTGTTTTCCGGTGCTTACGGAAAGATCATAAAGTTCCGGTTTTCCGTAATTATTGGGAAACCACAATCTGGGATTTTCGATAACGAAATCACAGGAAACTTTATTTTTTCCTTTTTTGAGTGCGGCTTTGACGGTTTTTGTCTGATTGTCGATTTCAAAAGTGAATTCATCTTCTGCGTCAGCGGGGGCGAAAACTTCGGCAACAGCGGTGAAATAAACTTTGTTGTCTTCGTGTTTCTGTTTGTTGTAAAGAGCGTCAACGCGTGATTTGTTGACACCGATGAGTTTGATTTGGTCATAAATACCGCAGATTGCGAGAGAGATGCCCCAGTCCCAGCCGCCGTGGCACATGGATTTGCGGAGGAGGTTTGTTCCCTGCAGCACGGTGTGACGGATCATATCGTAGTCGGGAGCGATTTTTTTGCGTTCGGCAATACCGGGTTCAACGGCATCGATTTTGAATTGGATGAGGTTGTCTCCGGCTTTGAGGTATGATTTGACTTCGGCACGCTGAACGGCGAACTGATTGCATGACTTGAAAACTTCTCTGCCGTTGATGAAACAGGTGCAGAAAGTATCGACCATGGCTGCTTCCAGATAAATATAATCTGAATTGAGTACATTTTCGGGAACGTTGAATGTCTTGTAAAATTCATAACCGAATTTTCTGGCTTCCTGAACGTTTTTTTCATTTTTGCCGAAGTAAGGTTCAGGAATCAATCCTGCCTGCAAAAGAGCATGATAATTATCTCCGGGGAGTTCTGCGGGGATGCTTTTTCCCTGCAGAAAATCGCTTTTCATCTGCCATTGTGTGTCGAAAAAGAAAGTTGAATCCATTTAAATTACCTTCATTTATTGTTAAGCATTGGCTTTTTTGCCGATAATGCGTACGCTGTTGTAATAGAATGCTCCTGCAACGAGTTTCAAAAATGCACAGCCGCCGAAAACCAGTAGCGGTGAATAATGATCCAGAGCAATACCTACGATCATACCGGAAAA
>JAZRBX010000143.1:0-8166 GCA_045635285.1 Victivallaceae bacterium | reverse complement strand
TCAATGTGCCAACGCAGAAAAAGCATTGTCAGCGATTTTTTATGCCGTTTTCGGTGAAAAAAAAGTTCTTGACCGTACTTTAAGTGCATATTTCCGCAACAACCGCCAACTTGGTTCCAGGGACCGCCAGCTTATTTCCGAAGGGATTTATGCCGTTTTCCGCCATCTTGGCATCATTATCAAAATCCTGCCGGTTGCCGAACAGCAAATACTGCTCAATGAGGGAAAAATAAATGACAGAAAAGCTCTCGGCAAAATGCTTTACAGTGCGCTTTTGCTTTCGCATTGCCGTTTTGCAGCCATGGATGTCTGGTTCAGTCCCGACAACGCCCCCCGCATAAATTTCAATGACAGTGTTGAAGAACAGGGCAATACCATTTTAAAATTTTTCAAAGTGCCGAAAAAACTTACTGATGATGACTTCATCCCGTCGCACCTCCGTGAACGTTTTTCACCCTCCGTCGATGCAGGAAAATATATGGAACTCATCCACCGCCGCCCCCCGATGTGGCTGCGGATCCAAGGCGACAGACAGAAAATCATTGATGATTTCAATGCCAACAATCTTGTTTTTTCTGAACATCCGCTGATGGAAGATGCCCTTTTTCTATACAATCCAAAAGTCAATCTGCGTACACTTAAAAGTTTTCAGGACGGACTTTTTGAGGTGCAGGATGCCGCTTCACAGCTTATCGGCAAAGTATGCACTCCGCAAAAAAATTACCGCGTACTCGACCTTTGCGCCGGTGCAGGCGGCAAAACTTTGCAGCTCGCCTCCATGATGCAGAGAAAAGGCACAGTCGTTGCATGCGACATCCGAGAATACAAACTGCAGGAACTCAAACTCCGCGCCCGCCGCGCCCAATTCCCCAATATCCAGTGCAAACCGTACGACGGCAGCGAACTGAAAAAAAATTACAAAATGAATTTTGACCTCGTTCTTGTAGATGCCCCCTGCAGCTGTTCCGGAGTTTGGCGCCGCAACCCCGACGGTATTTTCACCTTTGACACTACTGAACTTGCAGAGATAACTCAAATCCAGTCCCGTCTGCTTGATTATGCCGCAGAGGGCGTCAAACATGAGGGTTATCTTGTTTATGCGACCTGCTCTGTTTTTGCTGAAGAAAATGAAAATATCGTCAATGACTTCCTCAAACGCCATGAGGAATACCGTATTGTTCAATTTGAAAATCCGCTCAAAGCCAATGAAATTTGCGAAAACGGCATGTTTCAATGCGACATGGATATACTCGACTCCGACTCAATGTTCGTAGCCAAAATGCAAAGGAAATAAAAATGTCTCCATTCAATATCGTACTTTTTGAACCGGAAATTCCGCAAAATACCGGCAGTATCGGGCGCATGTGCGTTTCAACCGATACCAAACTGCATTTGATAAAACCGCTCGGATATGAACTCTCCGACAAATATCTCAAACGGGCGGGCATGGATTACTGGCAATATCTTGAATTGACGATTTACGAAAACTGGCAGGATTTTCTCAACAAAAATCCCGATGCAGTACTGTACTTTTTTTCGACCAAAGCAGAAAAAACTTTCTGGGACTGCCCCTTTGAAGAAAATTCATTCCTCGTTTTCGGCAGTGAATCCAAAGGCCTCAATCCCGAAATGTACGAAAAATATCAGAAAGATTTATACACAATTCCAATGACCGGAAAATTTCACCGCAGTCTGAATCTCGCATGCAGTACGGGGATCGTACTCTATGAGGGACTGCGCCGTTTCAAAGATAAATAAACACCAACGAAAGAATCTTAATTATGAATATTTTACGCTACTACCTGATGCTGCTCATCGGAATTTTCTGCATTTTTGTTTTCATTTTTCTGGCGGGCTCGATTTTTGTTGCCCTGCTGCCGGTGATTCTGCCGATAACGATCGTGCTGATTTTGATTGCTCTTTTCAGCGGCCGCCGCCGTGCCGTGATCTACACCAGAACTCACAGTTATGAAGAAGAAAAAACTGCTCCGCCTGCCTCACAGGACACTATTGACATTACCGCAGTAGAAGTCAAAGACGAAAAATAAACGCTCTCTTCCCAAAGCAAAATTACTTTTGCTGCAAACAATAAAAAAGGCTGATGTTCACCATTAAGGTTTACATCAGCCTTTTTGTGTTACACACAAACAGACAAATTATTTTTCACGGGGAACCATGAAAGCGATGTCTTTGAGGTCATCGACGAGCGGATTGAAATCCTCTGCACCGAATCCTACATTGCTGTGACGGAGCCAGCCTTCCGCATACTGATATTTGCCGGACATTTTGCCGTAAAATTCACCGCGGAATACCAATTCCTTGATGTAAGCATTGTTGCCCTGACTCTGGTCGAGCCATACTTTCTGGCTTTGATGACAGCTGAGCATATCTTTTTTGATTTCCATTACAGGGGTAATATCAACAAAGATTTCAGGGACGACAGGATTACGCAAACTGTCGGTCAAACTGTGCGGCATTGAGTGATAAACCGCGACTTCTTTGAGAGTCGGGGGGAACTTCTGTCCGCATTTGTAATTGCGCATACCGCGGCAGAAAGCGGCGGAAACAGCCAGACGACCGGTATTGACATGATCCTCCATATAATCATAAGGACCGTGAGTCAGAACGATGTCGGGATTGACTTCACGCATAATTTCAACAAGTTTGCCCAAAGTTTCATAATTGTAGAAAACTTCAAGGTCATCACACAGACTTTCGTGATAAATTGCTCCTGCCATTTTTGCGGCGGCGATAGACTCTTCACGGCGGATGCGGACGATATCTTCGTATGAATGCTCTGCTGTACCGAGAGAACCGTTGGCGACATTCAGATAATGAATTTCGTAACCGGCCTCTTTGAGGCGCAGGAGCGTTCCTGCCATCATGAATTCATCATCATCGGGATGGCAAGAAACGGCAATTGCGACTTTTTTCATGATCAATGCATCTCCACATCACAGACGCCGAAACCGTGGCGGTAGAAATTGAAGACAACGTCATCGTGTTCAGCCAGCAATGACATGGGAACGCGTGAGTCGGCAATCTTCTTGGAGATCATAAAGGTGGTCAGACGCTGACCGAAGGGGTTGTCGTGATGACCGGGATGCCAGATGGAAACACGGTCTGCCTGCCAGGTCTGGACAGGACCGACGGTAACAGCGGAGCTGGGAACATTCTGAACAGTACCGCCGCCGGAAGTACGGGCATTCTGGATCAGAGTGATCGGATGGAGTTCGACGATACGGGTTGAAAGTTTGCGGTATTCAGCGGCTGTCGGGGGTTCATCTTTGTACTGACCTGCGCGTTTGACGGGGTCATTGAAAGCCCAGTGTTTGGTTTCGCCCTGACCGCCCTGCATGATGAGGCATTTTGCTTCGCTGTAAGATTTGATATATGCTTCGGGATTTTCGGAGGGGAAGTGCATATTTTCTTTGGGCATTGCAAGTTCGGGACGGATGCGGCTGAAGCAAAGGTCCATATCGGCTTTAGCGAAACCGAGGGGGAAGTTTATATCAGCGGCTTTGCCGTCGACGATCCATTCGTCCATACCCCAGAAGTGGCAGTTTTTGAGGCTGAGGTTCATAGCATTGACCATCTGAGCGACGATGGGGAGCTGTTCGGTGGGACCGATGGGGCCGCAGATACCGCAGGGATTGTCGGCGGTAGCTTTCTGCCAAGCTTTAATATATTCGAGGGCTTCTGCGCAGTAGAATTCCTGAAGGGTATCAAAAATGTTGATTTTGAAGCCGGGGCGTTCATAGCTTTTGAGGGTGTCGATGGTGATTTTTGCGGCATCATCGAGAAGTTCTTTGTCCAAAGTGGTGTAGTCCCACCAGTCGGGGGAGATTTTTGAGAAAGGTTTCATTTTGATCTTTCCTTTTGGGTTAAGGTTGAAAATTTGAAAAAAGTTACATTGAATATTTTATACTGAATATTTGATTTTTCAAGAAATAAAAGTATTTTTTTGCGTTTTTTTCAGCAAAATTATTGTTTTTTCTCCTTTTTCAGCGGCAAAACGAGCATTTCTTCGGAAGGAAGCACACTTGGGAAGCGGGTATTCAGGAGTTTTTCAATAGGTTCGAGGTTGTATGCGCCGTATTCGCAGATAAAGCTGATGGCTTCGCCCTCCTTGCCGGCACGCCCGGTTCTGCCGATACGGTGGACATAATCATCGGGTCTTTCGGGCAAATCGTAATTGACGACGAGAGAAACATCATCGACATGGATACCTCTGGCGGCGACATCGGTTGCGAGCAGTATTCTGCCCTCGCCGTTGCGGAATTTCTCAAGGATACGGATGCGTTTTTCCTGGGCGACATCACCGGAAAGCAGCATGATTTTGACGCCGTATTTGGCAAGATCGCGTTCCAGACGCAGATTGACATCCTTGCGATTGCCGAAAATCAGCATGCGTTCGTACTTGTAATTATTGATAATGTAGAGCAGAACAGCAAGTTTTTCATGCCCTGCCACGGTGAAAAATGATTGTTTGATAAGTTCGCCGACAAGTTTATCAGGTTCACTTTCCAGCATGACAGGATCACGCAGCCAGTCCGATGCCAGCGAAAGGATATGATTGTCCAAAGTCGCACTGAAAAACATGGTCTGACGGTTTTCCTTGCGGGGCAGACGGACAACGATACGGCGCACATCCGGAATAAATCCCATATCCAGCATACGGTCGGCTTCGTCAATGACCAGTATTTCAACTTTGCTCAAATCGAGAGCATTGCCATTACTGTAATCAATGATCCTGCCGGGAGTTCCGATAAGAATATCAACTTTGTCATCGAGCGAACAACGCTGTTTGGCATGATCCATACCGCCGAACACCACCAAAGAACGCAAACCGGTAAAAATTCCGATATTCTGTGCATCTTTGTGGATCTGCATGGCAAGCTCACGGGTCGGAGCAAGTACCAGACAGCGGGGGGCTCCGTTTTTCTGTTCGGCAAGCGGATTTTTCAAAAGGTGATTGAATGCGGCAATGAGGAATGCCGCAGTTTTGCCGGTACCGGTCTGTGCTTTACCTGCAATATCCCTGCCGTCGAGCAAATGGCCGAGAGTAAGTTCCTGAATCTGGGTGCAGTATTCAAATTTCATACATTGCAAAGCCAGCAGAATATCTCTGGACAAATCATAATCGCAGAAGCGTTTTTTGCCGTCTGCGGGAGGAATTTCAATAAGTTCATTTGGCTTTTCAATTTTCTGAACAGGAGTTTTCTCAATTTTCGGAGCAGATTTTTTTACAGATTTGCGGTGTTTGGTATTTTTTTCAGATTTTGCCTGAAATTTTGTATTTTTACTTTGCGTATTTTTCTTGCGTTGAGGGGATTGTTTTTTATTTTGGTGCCGCCGTTTTTCTAACGATTCTTTTTCTGCGCCGCCGAAAAGTTTTTTCAAAAAATTAAACACAGTAAGAGCCTTTCTTTATACATATAACAGATAATCATATAATGTACACCGTTTTAAAAATTTTACAACCGCAATCCCCGTTAAATTTACAAGTTATGCAGAAAAATAAAAAAAATCCTTGACAAAGAACAAAACAGTGCTATTTTTATTCAGTTTTATTTTTGAGAAAATAAATACACTTTTCTTTTTTGAAAAGGATGAATGTTTCAGGAGAAAGGAAAAATCTTTTTCTTTTAAGCAGGAAAAAATCCTTCCTCCTGAAAAACAAACAGAAAGGATTTTTTATGTTTTGGGCAAGAGCAATAAGTTTTCCGCTGCTTCTGGCGATATTTTTTATGATGATATTCTGTTCTTTCGGAGCATGGATGGTCGCAGTGATCGCGCCGTTTCTGCTGGCGATGGCGGGATATGAATTCGGCAAGATTCTGCAAAAATCAGATTTAAAATGTTCTCCTGTTCTCATAGGTACGGGATTATTCTTTTTCGGAGCGGCATTCGCACCGATGATACTGATGAATACCATCGGCAACGAGTTAAATTTGGAAAACATCACTTTCTGGTTTTATTTTGCAGTTCCGTTTTTTATGGTATTTGCTGTATTTGCAGGACTGCTTTTTGCCAAAGACAGAAAAAATTATTTTCTCAAAGGTTTTACCTCTTTCGGCAGCATAATATTTCTGCTGGTGCTATATCTGCCGCTGCTTGCTGTCTATGCCATTGATCCTAAAAATTTTCTCTTTCTGGTACTCGTAACCAAAATGACCGATACCGGAGGTTATATTTTCGGTAAATTGACCAGCTATCTGCCTTGGGGAAATCACAAAATCGCTCCCCGATTCAGTCCGAAAAAATCTTATGAAGGGCTGCTCGGCGGCATGCTCATGTCCATTGCGGCAGGGTTGATACTTTTCAAATACGGCTGTTCACCGTTTTCATTTGCAATAACGATCGTCAGCAGTATCATTCTTTCGCTGGGGTCATTTGCAGGAGATTTGAGTGAATCAGCCTTGAAACGCGAAGCCAACATCAAAGACAGCGGCAGCTGGATCCCAGGCATGGGCGGAATTTTTGATGTGCTTGATTCATTCATATACAACGGTTTACTCTTTGTCATTCTTTTCTGCATTTTCAAATGAGTGTGTATTTTGACCATGCGGCGGCACAGCTTACCGACTGCGAAACAGTAAAAATAATCACAGACAATCTGCAAAAATACGGTGCAAATGCCGAAAGCCGCCACTACGCGTCATACACAATCAGAGATGCCGAAAAAAACGCCCTTGCCGAATGTATAAAAAAATGGCAGATGCCCAAAAATTCCTCCGCCGTATTTTTTTCATCGGGAAGTGAAATTTTCCGCTTCATCGGAGATTTTCTAAACACTCTGCCTTGCGGCAATATCGTTGCCAATGCGGCAATGCACCCCGCATTTCAAGCCATGCTCAAACGCTCAAAACATGAAGTCCGCATGGTCAACTTCTCTCAAAACGGCGAACTCGACCTCAAAGATTTGCAAAACAAATGCGACTCAAACACCAGATTTTTCGCCCATTACCATGTCCACAATGAAACAGGCTTGATTTCCGATATTGAAAATATTTTTCAAACAGTAAAAAATATCAATAGCAATATTATTTTTTTCGCCGATACCATCCAGAGTTTCGGCAAAATGCCGCTTCCATCCGCCGATTTATGGTCTGCATCCGGGCATAAAATCGGAATCGCCGCAAGTGCCGCTCTCTTTTTTAAAAAAAATACACAATACGACTTTGAACAAACCGTTTTCAACTACCGCCGCAACGATTATTTAATGGGCAGAGCAGAGAGTGCTCTGATCATCAGTATGCTTGAATACGCCGCAAAATCAGCAGACAAATACCGGCAAAATCAAATTCACTGCCGCAATTTGCAAAATTTCATCAGAGAAAATCTTCCAAGTCAATCCCCCCCGACTTTCCCGACGGAAAAAGTCGCCGCCAATATCCTCCATTTGCAACTCCCCCCTTTCGACGGCGCAGTAATTGCAGGACTTCTTTCTAAAAAAAATATCGCCGTTTCCCCCGGAAGTGCATGTACCGCAGAAGCAAAAACTCCGCCAGCGGCACTGAGTGCTATGCACATAAAAAATCCCTACTCCGTCCTCCGTTTGAGTTTTGCTCCGTCAAATACTTTGCAGGAAGCAGAAGAATTCTGCACCGCCCTCGCCGATGTCTTAAAAAATTACTGATAAAAAATATATTCCTCCCCCCCCTTAAAAAAACTGCCGCAACTCAAAAAATTGCGGCAGTATCTGTGTTTAAAACTGAAAAATATCAGTCTTCTTCAATAACAATGAAATAACCGTCATTGGCAACATTATTTTTAGCTTCTGCAGTAAGTTTTTTGTCTGCATTTTTCTTATCTGCGGAACTGCATACAACAGCTTTGCCGTCTACGCTTTTGGTATGTTCTGCGGCAGTACATTTGTCAGAACCTTTTTCCTTACAGGGGGCGGCTGATTTGACAATATCCATTTTCTGAGTGCTTTGATCGTTGTTTGCTTCGACACAAGTCATAGGCTGCATGGATTTGCCGTCATCAGTTTTTACTGCATGGGCATGCTGATGATACTTTGAAGCGGGGCGTACCTTTTTAGCCACCCACATGCTGCCGTCGGCTGTTTCCCAAATCATAACGGCTTCATCAAGCACCTTACCGTCGGGACCGACTGCTTCTGCTGCCCAGATTGCCAAGGGGCAAACGGCTTCACCT
>JAZRBX010000142.1:0-5313 GCA_045635285.1 Victivallaceae bacterium | reverse complement strand
TCATCGGTGGAACACATGACTTCGACATTGAGTTTTTCAAGCAAAGCAAGCGGACGGCTTGTTTCACGGGAGAGAATCTCATTTCCCTGCTGCCATACAGTTTCAGCAGTTTCGCCGTTAAGCACAGTGTCAATGCCGAGGAAACGCAGATCCAAATGTATCCATTCATAAACCGGATTGCCTGCGATCTGCGGAAAAACTTCGCCGAGTTTCAAAAACTTGTCGTGATCTGAAGCTTTGCCTGTAATATACTCTTCATCGATCCCGCATTTACGCATTGTTTCCCATACATAATGGTCGGTCGCCGCAAAAAGCTGCCACATATTCGCATAACATTCATTCTTCATGAGCGAACGCACATCAGCGTGATTATGAGCGTCTACAACAGGAAAATCCTTAATGGCGGCAAAAATATTTTTCGCCGCATTGTTTTCCAAAAGATAATCTTCTCCGAGAAACATTTTTCATCCCTATCAAAAATTAAAGCATCATAATACCGAAAACAAGTGTGAACAAGGCAACTGTTTCAACAATACCGAGAATCATCAGATAATTGGCAAAACCTTTGTCTGTTTCACCGAAAGCATCTGCCGCACATGCACCGGCTTTGCCCTGCAAAAGCGCAGATGCCAGGAATCCGATACCGGCAAAAAGTCCCATGAAAACATAAGTCAGCAAAGGTGCTCCTGCTTCTGCAACTTTGCCCTTGATCAGGACCATCAAAACCATAGCATAAATCGTCTGGGAAAGCGGTGCGCCGGCAAGAACCATAAGCAGAAACGGAGCCTGTTTATTCTGGGCGTAGCGTTTTTTCCATGCTCCGATAGCCGCCATACCGGCGATACCGCAGCCGAGAGCAGAACCGACAGCGCCGAGCGCGACGCTCAAATAACCGCTTGCATTTGCCAACTGTTTCAGTGTTTCAATTTCCATTTTTTACTCCTTATTGTTAAGTTTGAATTGTATGTTTAATTAAGATTTTTTGTGTTCAGCAAAAGGTTTGTAGGCGAATCCCCCCCACTGCAGACCGACATGGTTGGAAAATTCCAGAGTATTCAACCTGACACCATGCACCAGCACCGACAAAATCGCAAGTGCGATATTGAGCGAATGTCCGAGAAAGAGGATCACCACTCCCGCAACTATTCCGATAATGCCCGACTGCATGACATTTTCAGCCATCATATTGAAGCTGAATGCCAGATAGTAACTTGCCATACCGACAGCAAAAAGTCGGATGTACGAAAGCAAATCAACAAAACTGTTGATAATATTGGACGGAAAACCGAAAATACTTCCCGCATCACGCCAATTTACTTCGCAAATCGCTATCAGCAGAATTCCGACAGCATAAAAATAAATCATATACATCGGATATGCACCCGGTTTCACCAGCATTTTTTCAACCAGAATAAAATTGCCGATCATCACCAGTATCCAGCCGAGCTGCGAACCGATGTTGCGCCATTTCAAATTGATAACTGCACGCCAGAAATGCCCCGCACAAATTTGAACAAATCCGAGGAAGAAACAGACCAGTTGGGTATTCTGATCCTTAACGGAAGCCTCCGTCAATGCAGGGATACCCGGCAATGACATGCCGAAATAATTACCGGTCATCGCACCCCACGCGATCGCTGCACAACTCAACATCAGAACAAGTTTGCAGACCGCTTTCGGAGCAGGATTTTTTCTGTTTTTTATAAATCCGATCAAACTGATCAGGAAAAATACTGCACCATACCCGGCATCGCCGATGAGGATACCGAAGAAAATAGTGAAAAATATCATCACCGCTCCCGATACATCCAATTCATCATAACCGGGAGATATGGCAAGAAAATCAAACAGCGGCTTGATCAGTTTCACCCATTTCGGAGTTTTCAGCAAAGTCGGAACCGCCTCACGGGTACTGTCGGCATCTTCTGCAAGCATACCCCAGCCTGATTCAGAGGCAAGTTTCTGCAGTTTTTCAATATCAGAAGCAGGAACAAAACCTTGCAGAACAGAGATTTCTCCGCAGTCAAGCATGGCATCACGGCATTGCAGAAACTCGATTTTTTCTCTCTGCTGAGCAATAAATTCCAGCATAAGCGGCAATGCTCTGCCGCAATGTTCAAGCTGTTTTTTATTGATTTTAAGAGAATTTTCCGTCTTCTTCAAATCAGCTTCAAGTTCGCTCAAAGATGCCTGATTTTTCGGCAAAGAAACCGTCGGCAAATCTTTTTGAGCAAGTTTTTCTGTTGAAATTACAACAAAAGCCGCCTGCCCCCGTGAAATCGAAACAACTTCAAAAACACAATCAGACATTGCCGACTGCAATTCTCTGAATCGCTTTTCCGGAGCAGCACAGAGATAAACATACAAATTTTTTGCCTCAAATTCTTCAATGTCGCTGCGGTTGAAATCCCCCCAGAGCGACAGAGATTGAATATCACGCAGCAACTCTTCACGATGAAGTTCAAGTTTTTCATTCTCATTGAAAATTGCCGATGCACGTTCATAAACGCCCTCGCCGGAAACAAATTCTGCAATTGCCTTCTCACGGTCAAAATCACCTTTATAAAGTGCAAGCAAATTGGCAACTTTTTCCATTGAATTCAAATCAGCATTGCCTGCGGCACGGTCGCGGCTGTCCTTGAGATGAGTATTCTGAATATGCACGACGCCGAGTTTTTTCAATTTGCCGACAGCTTCGATTTCATATTTTTTGAGGACAAGCAGCGTTACTTTTTTCATTGGTACGATCATGATGCAGTTGCCTCCATAGTTTTCTTTTTGGCAATCTTGGAGCGTGCGACGGCGGCGGTACTCAAATCGCCGAGCTGAATACCGATAACACGGATATTCGCCTTGCATTCGGGTATTTTGACTTTTTCAAAAAGGTTGACTCTCTGGGTCGTTGTACGCAATTCTTCATTGAGCAGACGGTACTGCTCTTCCAGAACGACATACGCCTCTTTGATCGCCACAAAATCCTGCAAAGCTTTGAGAGCGTCACGGAAACTCCACGGCATACGGAAAGGATCATATTGAGTTTCCTCAAAAACAGCCTCCTCAAATGTCGGCACATTGACACCTGCGATATTGGCAGTTCCCTTGCGGATATATTTCAATCGCACCTTGCCTGCAAGTCCCCTAAAAAAAACATCCGAACCGAAAAGAGCGATAAAAGATTTCAGCGATTGTGCAAACTTTTTCTGCTCATTGAGATTTGCTTCAAGCAATTCCATACTGCTTCTGATTTCCATTTGGAGCTGCTGTTTTTTCAACTGCAAAGTCGGCAGGAAACGCTTGTATTGTTTCAGAGCGTCCTGCTGTTTTTTGAGTTCAGTTTTTGTCAGCTTGATCTTTGCCATTTACAAATTCTCCGGCCAATAATCCTTTACCAGATCACTTTTGATACCTGTTTCTGCAGGCTCAAAACATTCTGCCAGAGTTTTCCAGCCGAGATCAAGTGCCTCCTCCAGCGGGATATTGACAGCCAAATCCATCATGCGGCTTTCAAAAAGTTTACCGTATTTGAGAAGTTTTTTGTCCCAGTTGCTCATCTGGAAGCCCATGGACTGCTTTTCAAGAGTGTTTTTGAAATCTGAATACAGACGGATCATTGCGTCCATGATCGCACGATGGTCGGCACGGGTAGTTCCGTTAACCTGCTGTTTCAGACGACTCAATGAACCGAAAGGCTCAATGCGGCCGTTTTTCAAATAAAACTGACCTTCGGTGATATATCCTGTATTGTCAGGAATAGGATGCGTAACATCATCTCCGGGCATAGTTGTAACTGCCAGGATCGTAATAGAACCTGCACCGTCAAAGTCAACCGCCTTTTCATAACGTGAAGCAAGCTGACTGTACAAATCACCGGGATAACCGCGGTTTGACGGGATCTGTTCCATTGTAATGGCGATCTCTTTCATCGCATCAGCAAAATTTGTCATATCGCTCAAAAGAACCAGAACTCTCTTGCCGTCGATCGCAAGTTTTTCTGCTACGGCAAGTGCCATATCGGGAACCATCAGACATTCTACGGTAGGATCGCTGGCGGTATGAACAAAAAGAATTGATTTGGCAAGTGCGCCGTTGGCATCAAGTGTATTTTTGAAATACAAATAATCATCATACTTCAATCCCATGCCGCCGAGAATGATCACATCGACTTCAGCCTGCAATGCAATACGGGCAAGCAGCTGATTGTACGGTTCGCCCGCAACTGAAAAAATCGGCAGTTTCTGCGATTCGACCAAAGTATTGAAAACGTCGATCATCGGGATACCGGTACGGATCATATTACGGGGGATAATGCGTTTGGCAGGATTGACGGAAGGACCGCCGATATTGATCATATTGTCTTCAAGAACGGGTTTTCCATCTCGCGGAACACCTCTGCCGTTAAAGACTCTGCCGAGCAAATCTTCACCCGATGCAACCTGCATTTCATGTCCGAGGAAGCGGACCTCATCACCGGTACTGATGCCTCTGCCGCCGGCAAAAACCTGCAATGAAACTTTGGAATCCTGCAAACGGATGACCTGCGCCAGAGAAGTACCTCTTGCAGAAGTTACCTCTGCAAGTTCATTATATGCCACATTGTCGGCTTCGACGGTGATGACGTTACCGGCGATTTGAAGGATTTTATGATAAACTTTACGCATTTTTGCTGTGTTCTCCTATTTTGGCGGCGATAGCCTCTTCCTGTGCTTTGAATTCGGCTGACTGAAATTCAAGATAGTTGCAGTCGATGAACATCTGACGCAGATTCAGGATAAATGAACGAGCCTCATCTTTGTCGGTAAAATCAAATTCACAATTCAGCACTTCAAGGACTTTGCCGAACATGTAACGCTGGCGTTCATAATCGGTAGTGCCGTCCACTTTGTCAAAAGTATTCTGCTGCAAATATGTATAATCGAGAAATTCACTCTTCAAATAAAGCATGAAATCATCAATATTCGTCCCCTCTTCACCGACAACTTTCATCATCTGATCGACATCATGGCCCTGACGGAGAATTTCTTTGGCTCTTGCGACATCTCTGCTGTCGACAACGCCCTGATATTTGCTCCAGCTGTCAAGCGGATGGATGGCAGGATAACGGCGGGCATCTGAACGCTCACGGGAAAGACCGAGAAATGCACCGACAACTTTCAAAGTCGATTGAGTAACCGGCTCTTCAAAGTTGCCGCCTGCGGGACTTACTGAACCGCCGATGGTAACGCTGCCGAGCTCACCGTTTTCAAGTTTGACCAGACCTGCACGCTCATAGAAAGCGGCAATCAGAGATTCAAGATAAGCGGGAAACGCCTCTTC
>JAZRBX010000141.1:0-2107 GCA_045635285.1 Victivallaceae bacterium | reverse complement strand
TATGATGGGATTTTTTTATGCTGCGATTTTATCCAATGAACGGCAAGGATTTACACCGATTTTGCCACTAAACAGAGAACATTCATAAATGCGGTATTTTCTCAAAATCGAGTGTGTTTTGCATAGTTCTCTGCAAATTCTCTGTTTGTAAATGTCGGCAGTCATTTATGTGGAGTTCTTTTGTTAAGCGTTAGAGATTAGAGAGTTACACAAACACACGGCAAAATACGCAAAATTCTCTGTTTTTCTCTATTCTCTATTTGCCGACATTTCGATTAGAGACCAATATACATTTACTGAAAAGTGTTCTCTATCCGTCACAACTCTTTGAACAACAATACCCGTTAAATGACGGATTTTTCCGCAGAACGATACCAACGCTACCTTGAAATACTCGCAGGATCGTTCCCTGCACCGACCTTCGCTTTTTAATTGAGCGGAAAGCCCGACATCTCACATTTTCCACAAAAAACAAAAAAGGCGGCAGGATAATTCCTACCGCCAAAAGCTGTGGTGCGTTACTCAATGCCGAAAAACTTTTTCTGTTCATCCCATAAAATGGGAAAAGGCTGTTTACACTTTTCCACGCCGATTTGATCTAACTGCCCGGTGAGAACACCGTGGATGATTTCCGGCGACAGCAGCGTGAGTCGGGTAATCCGTGAAACATACGCCATGTCTTTGCCGATGGCACGGGCGAGTTCCTGGACATTGGAGTACACGCCTTCATCAATCAGAGCTTGCCAGCGGAAGGCACGGGCAAGACTGGTTACCATCGGATCTGTAAAGGTGACTTCTTCATCGGGAGTCACAATCCGCTTCCTTCCGGCACAGTTCCGGAAGGACATAGGGATCGTAAGTTTAACATTTCCATTTTCAAGGATTTCCACTTTATGCATTTTTGAATTCCTCCATCAGCGATTTTATTCCGCTGGTTTTGAGTTCCAATTCCAACTTATCCTCCCACACGATCGCCTTTTCAACGAGTAGGAGTAAAAGCCTGTTGTATTCTCCCGGCGTAATTTCGTTCCAGAATTCTTCACGAAAGCAGTCAACAACCTCTCCCGGTGACATTCCCGATTGCTCGGCAAAACGCATCACAAGGGAAATATCTGAAAGCATTTTCTGTAACTGCTTTTTGACCAGCGTTTCGATGTCTCCGGCTGGTATTTGTTTTACAGGACATTCCGACGTTCCTCGCTTTGCATCTTTGCTGCAGAGGTAATAATAATATCTTCTGCCGTTTTTATTGGAAAAAGTCGGCATCATCGCACCACCGCAATGTCCGCACCGCAGAACATTTTTTAATGGAGCTATCATCTCCTGCCGTACTGACCGATTTGCTGGGGCGTTGAGAGTTTGTTGAATTTCTTTGCAACGCTCCCACACCTCACGGGTAATAATTGCTTCCTGTTCGCCTTTACAAATTGCATTCCGATATTTGATTTCTCCGACATAGGTGTGATTTGAAAGCATCCGCTTGATGTAACTGGTGTCCCACTTTTTCCCTTGACGAGTCTTTATGTTTTGCTCGTTCAGCTCCATTGCTATGAGCTTTGGAGACTGAATTTCGATGTAACGCTGAAAAATCCGTCTGACAATTTCTGCCTCAGTGGGGTTAATGACGAGTTTTTTATTTACCACATCATACCCCATTGGAACGTTGCCGCCCATCCACATTCCCTTCATGCGGCTGGCTGACATTTTGTCGCGCACGCGCTCGGTGATAACCTCTCGCTCATGGACATCGCTGAACTCCGTGGAATGGTAAAGATGCACTTTGAGGACAGAACTCATCACATCCCACCTTGCCGTCCGGCAGCTGATATGCAAAAAACTATCATGTCTGCTCTTGCGGCGGCGGTCGTTGCTCTGCTTGCGGCCGTTGGCAATATGATTATTGCGGTGGTCAAATGAGCAATGTTGTCAAAATCGCTGAAAAAGTTGTTGCCGAACTGGAAAAATACAATGCGGAGTTGTCATTTTTTCCGGAATTTGAACTGCGGGATCTGGATAAAATGAGAGTCGTTGTTGTTCCTGTGGGAACGCAGTACAAGACTCTCTCCCGTGCCAGTCATGAAGAGTTGCCCCGTGTTCAAATCGGTAT
>JAZRBX010000140.1:0-2348 GCA_045635285.1 Victivallaceae bacterium | reverse complement strand
TTCATACCGGAATAAACATCTTCACCGCACAAAGAAAAAGTCATATCTTTGATACCGACGAGATCGGAGGATGACTGCTCAAGGATTTCAACCTTCCATTTGCGCTGTTCAGCATAATAGAGGTAAGCTCTGGCAAGTTCTCCCGCAAAAAGTGCGGCTTCATCACCGCCTGCGGCAGGTTTTATTTCAACGATGATATTTTTGGAATCATTGGGATCGGGAGGCAGGAGAGCGACACTCAAATCATTTTCAGCTTGTTCCGCTTTGCGTCTGAGTTCTTCAATATCATTTTCAATAAGTTCACGCAAATCTGCATCTTCTTCATTTGTAAGCATTTTGCGATTTTCTTCGATAGCATCAAGCGTATTTTCCCAAAGTTCAAAGGCGGAAAAAAGCGAATTGAGTTTACGGTGTTCCGTACTTATGCGGCGACACTCCGTCTGATTGGCATAAAGTGCGGAATCGGACAATGCCGCTTCAAGTTCTTTGAAACGGCTGCGCAGACTATCAATGTATGATGAAATATCTTCCGGCTTCATTCTTTACCTCAAATAACAAAAAACCGCCATAGTTGGAACTGTGGCGGTCTTTGCTGAAAAGAGCTTATTAAGCTTTTTTGCCGAAGCGGCGATTGAATTTATCAATACGACCTGCGGTATCGACGAATTTCTGTTTACCGGTAAAGAAGGGGTGGCATTTGGCACAGATACCGACTTTGATTTCGGGACGGGTGCTCTTGATGTTCCAGACTTCGCCGCAAGCGCAGATGACTTTGGCATCGCCATAGGAGGGATGGATGTCTTTTTTCATTTTTTCTACTCCGTTATATTTAAAGTTCAATTATTTCAAAACGATAAGTGCAATACTATATCATGTTTTTTGATATTTTCAAGTTGAAAGTCTTATGATTTTGCAAAAAGAATTGTATCTTGTACATTTTTAAGCTCAACTTGCACTTTTTCGATAGTTCCGGGGGCTTCGGGGGAATTTTTCAACACCTCGATATAGTTATCGCTCCAGCCGTGATAGAAGCCGTCCTGCTTTTTCAACTCAAATATAACCGGAAGTTCTTTATTATTAAACGATTGCACAAATTGAAGCGAACTTTTGGCGGCGATTTCGGCAAGTTTTTTCGCTCTTTTTTTGATAATATCCGACGGTATCTGCCCCGACATCGAAGCGGCAGGCGTCCCCTCCCTTTTGGAATAACTGAAAATATGGGCATTGGCAAATGACAATTTCTCCGTCCGCTCACAGCATAACGCAAAATCCACTTCACTCTCCTGCGGAAATCCTGCGATTATGTCAGTTCCAATATGCACACCGTCAATAAGTTCTCTTGCGCGCCCGACAAAATCCTCATATTGGGCAAAGCTGTAATGACGGTTCATCTTTTTCAGAATGTTATCCGAAGCATGCTGCATCGACAGATGGAGGAAACGGCATACTTTATTAGCAGGGTCCGCCATCACTTTCAGAAGTTCAATATTATCCATTTTGGGTTCAGTTGAACTCAAACGGATACGGAAATCTCCGTCAAGCGAAGCAACACTGCGGATAACATCAGTCAAAGTTCTGCCGTTATCAAAATATTGACAGGTATTGACTCCGGTAAGTACAAGTTCATGGAAATTATTGGCAATCGCATGTTTCGCATCAGCAATAACCTCATCAAAAGCACGGCTGCGTTCTCGCCCTCTGGTATAAGGAACTATACAGTAAGTACAAAAATTATTGCACCCCTCCTGAATTTTCAGAAAAGCCCGCGACTGAAACGGAAACTCACCGAGTGCGGATTCTTCAAAAACGCTTTCAAACGGCACTTCTGAATTTATAAACTCTTTATTTTCAAGAACTTTAACAATATCTTTTTTATTTTCAACAATATGAACATCATCTAAATTTTCTGCAATAGTGCCGATTTTTGCGGCACACCCTGTGAAAATTATTTTTGCCTGTGGAAAATCTTTGCGGACTTTGCGCACGAATTGCACACTTTTCCGTCCAGCCTCTGCGGTCACGCAACAGCTGTTGATTATCACCAATGCGGTATTTTCCGACAGTTTTCGGCTCAATGAATATCCTGCACCGATCAGACGGTGATTGACAAGTGCGCTGTCGGCATTATTCAATCGGCATCCGAGGGTATGGATGTATGCTTCCGGTAATTTATTTTTCATTTCAAATCCTTTTTTCACAATCAAATCTATGTGCAAATCCGCAGCTGCGGCAAATTTTTTCGACACGCTCCTGCCGTCGGAAACCTCCGGCTATGCGGCAGGCTTTTTCAGAATTCAGAATATTTACGAGTGTATCACTATGCAAATCACCGAGAGTCAACGCCCCCT
>JAZRBX010000139.1:0-3954 GCA_045635285.1 Victivallaceae bacterium | reverse complement strand
AACGATCAAATCCAGATCACGCTGACGGTAACGCTGTTCGACGTTGGTCAAGCCGTGATATTTTTCGGGAAGGGGGCGCAATGATTTGCAGAGAACCTTGAAATTTTCTGCTTTGATTGAAAGTTCGCCGGTTTTGGTAGTGAAAAGATGACCTTCAACACCGATGATGTCTCCGATATCCATGCGTTTGAAAAGATCGAACAACTCTTCGCCGATGGAATTTTTTCCGATATAGAGCTGAATTCTGCCGGAAGAATCTTTAACGTCGGCAAAAATTGATTTACCCATGACACGGACGGCGGTCAGGCGGCCGGCGACGATTGCTTTCTGCACTTCATCTTCGGGAGCTTCGGGGTTGAATTTGGCACGGACGTCGGCGATTTTTTCGTGATTGTCGAAGCGTTCCCCGTAGGGATTGATACCCATGGCCTGCAAATCCTGTGCTTTCTGCAGTCTTTGTGCAAAAAGTTCATTCATTTCCTGCTGATTTTCGACATTGAGCTGTTCTTCATTGACAGCGGCATTGTTTTCACTCATCTTCAAATCCTTTTATTTAAAAACGTTGTTTCAAGTTTTATTGCAATTTATATAATATAACATAAATTTTCAATCTTGCAATCTAAAAGTTTAATGCTATCTTAAATAAAGTCAAGTTTTTTTACGATTTTTCTACAAAAGGAGGCGTTATGGCAAAAAAACATCCGAGTCAGAACAGTTTTACTGATAATCATGAACTTATCGGAGATGCGTGGCGCATTATGCGTATTACAGCGGAATTCATTGATTCTTTCGAGGAGATGAACGAACAGCCGCACAAAATGGCGTCGATTTTCGGTTCCGCACGGCTGAAAGATAATGACAAATGGTGTCAGGATGCCGAAAAACTTGCCGGTTTGCTGGTCAAAGAAGGTTACGGAGTCATCACCGGCGGCGGTCCGGGCATCATGGGGGCAGGCAACCGCGGGGCTTACAAAGCAGGCGGCGTTTCCGTGGGATTGAATATCGCACTTCCTCATGAACAGAAACCAAACCGTTTTCAATCTCTGGTGATGAAATTCCGTTATTTCTTCACGCGCAAAGTCTGTTTTCTCAAATATTCAACTGCCATATTCATCTATCCCGGCGGCTTCGGCACTCTGGATGAATGTTTTGAAACTCTGACTTTGATACAGACCAACAAAATAAACCGTATTCCTGTCATTCTTGTAGGACATGAATTCTGGGATGACCTTTTCGTATGGGTAAAGAAAAGCATTCTCAAAAACAAAATGATTTCAAAAAGCGACCTTGAACTTTTCAAAATCGTTGACAGTGCGGAGGAGGGGCTTGAATATTTACTTGAATGTCACAGAGATTTTATCCCCGATACCGTAAAACCTCTCTGATTTTATATCAATTCAGGTTGTATTTTTCAAATTTTATGATAAATTATATCTTCAAAACAGATTTTTTTAACAACAAACAATATAATCTTTAAATCAAGGAGAAGAAAAAATGTTTGAATTCGGTTTTGCACAGGAAGATATCACTCCCGTTTTGGGCGTTTCTCTGGCAGGTTACTTCAATCCCCGTCCCAACCGCGGAGCTTGTGATCCTCTGCGTTTGAAAGCTGCAGTTTTCCGTACCGGCAGCGAATGTGTCGGTATCGTTTCATACGACTCCGGCTGGTTCGAACGCGACCTTGTTCTCCGTTTCCAGAAAGCTGTTGCAGAAGCAGGTCTTCCCTGTGCCGGCAAAGTTATTTACAGCGCAACTCATTCTCACACCGCTCCTTACACCACCGAAAGTTTCGGTGCCAAAGAAGCTGACCCCGAATATCTGGATGAAATGGTCGCAAAAACTGTCAACGCTCTCAAAAAAGCTTGCAAAAGTCTTGCTCCCGCTGAACTTTTTACTGCAAAAACCAGCTGCACCTCTCTCGCTTTCAACCGCCGCTTCATCATGAAAAACGGCAAAACTCTGACCAATCCCGGTAAACTCAATCCTGAAATCGATCATCCCGAAGACGGTATCGATCCCGATATTTACCTCATGGGTATCAAACAGTTCGGCGAACTCCGTCTGATCCTTGCCAATATTTCCAACCACACCGACACCATAGGCGGCGATTTTGTTTCCGCTGACTGGCCCGCCGCTATGGAAGCAGAAATCCAGCACGGTCTGAATTGCGGTATCCCCGTCATGACTCTGATCGCTCCGCAGGGCAATATCAACCACTTCAATACTGCAACTGCAGCAGATCAGACCAGCTACGCAGAAGCCCGCCGTATCGGCAAAGCTTACGGTCAGATCGTCCTTTCCGCACTTTACTCTCTCGTTAAAGTCGAATGCGATCAGGTCAAAGCTGTTTCAACTGAATTTGAAGCTCCCTATATGAAAGTTACCGATGAAGAATACGCTGAAGCAAAAGCTGTCTATGAAGCAAACAAAAACGCTACCATGGAAGCAGGCAGAGACTTCACCAGCGAAGACATCGCCAAAGGTCATCCCTTCGTTCTCAAATTTTTCGCAGAACGTTTGATGAGCTGCCGTGATGCCGCCATCCCCGGTGTCCGTATGGAGGAAATGATCGCTTTGACTTTCGGTGATCAGCTTGCCATTGTTACACTTCCTGCTGAAGCATTTATCGAATTCTCCCGTCAGATCCGCGGCGCATCCAAATATCCGATGACCATGGTTTCCGCTTTGAGTCAGGGCGAAATCGGTTATATCGGCATGCCCGAAAACTACGGCAACGGCGGTTATGAAACCAGCCCCTGCAACACCAATGCAGACCGTTACCTCGGCCCCAAAATGGTCGCAATCGCAAACGACCTGCTTAAATAAAACAAATTCATAATAAAGATAATTAAAGTGTAGGGAGAAGATTTTTTCTTCTCCGTACATTTTATTTTAATGAGAGATAAATGAATAAAACAGCTGAATATGCCTCCAATTTTTCGGCATCCGAAAGAAGAAGATTCAGAGGATTTGCAACATTATCAACTGTTACCGGATGTGTTTCCGAACAATTTGTTGACAGTAATACGATTATCATTCTTTATCTGGTAATGCTTGGCGGCAGTGAATCTTTTTCGATGTTTTCGAGTGCGGCATCAGGTTTGATGACGGTTTTTCTGTCCATACCTTTTGCCGGAATGGCAAACAAAATAGGATTGCGTACAGCATACCGCAGTGCAGTTTTTATTGCTATTACGGCATACTTATTGATGGCATGTGCTCCGTTTTTCGGAGCGATGGCGAAATATTTGGTTATATTCGGCTGCATGCTGTATGCTTTTTCGCGTCCGTTGTACGGAGCTACATGGTATCCGCTGTGTGATGCGTTTCTGCTCCGCAGCGAGAGGAGGGCATTTTTCGGCTCAATGCGTTTTATTTATATGACATTCAACAGTTTGCTGATTTTCGGCATCGGCTGTTTAATGGGAAAAAATCCGCCTCTTTATCTGGTGCAGATTATTATTGCTTTTGCAGCAGTAATGCTGTGGGGACGCAGATACTCTCTTGACAAGCTCCCTGTAAATCCGGATTTTGAAAAAAACGGATATGACATGCGCAAAGCACTTGCGATCTCCGTAAGAAATTCTGAACTTACAGGTTTTGCGTTCTACATCTGTATGCTCAATCTGGCAACTACAGCAGGTATTCCGCTGGCGATTATTTACATGAAAATATCACTCAATCTTACAGCTTTTTCTGTAATGGCGATTACTTCTGTGGGGTTGATTGGATATATTTCCGCTTATGCTGTTGTGGCATATATAATGAACAAGCTCGGCACTAAATATTTTCAACTCCTGACTCATTGCATGTTTATTGCAGTATTCCTTGGATTTTTCTTCGTCCGTCCCGACAGCAGTGCGATTGCCTTGAAAATGGGTATTATTTTCTATATCAACGGCATTGCCAGCGGATTTCTGATGTGCCTTACCTCCAATGAAATGCTGGCTCTCG
>JAZRBX010000138.1:0-5766 GCA_045635285.1 Victivallaceae bacterium | reverse complement strand
AGCCTACTGCGGAGGCATGACCGTCGGCATAAAGAGTATTTGCCATACGCTCATGTGCGCCGTTATCCCCGATGGAGAGAGATTTTGCTGATGTATAAAATTCTTTCATATCGTGTTCTTCATACAAATCGCTCTCGCTGTTGGGGGTAAAACATTTCCATTTTTCGGTAACAAAAGTTGTTTCAGAGACACAAGGATTGTGCTGGGTCGTTTTCATCCACGGACGGCGTGCGTCATTGAAAGTATTGCGGACTCCTGCAGGGGTCCAATAGCCGATCCAGCCGTTATAAGCATAGCTGCAGTAGCCATCCTTGTTTTTATCTGCGATCGGAGTGCGATCGGTCGGACATTTGAAACTCATCCAGTTGCCTTCAATATCGTGATCACGGTTGCCTTTCAGATAGTTTGCGGCGATGAGATAAGTGTACCATTTGGAATTGCCGGGCAGATTGGTTGCAGACATGAGATTATCACGGCTGACCTGTGCATATTTTGCCAAACCGACATAAATTTGTTTAAGGTTATTCAAACATACCACGTTCCTCGCCCGCTCTCTGGCTTTGCCGAGCATGGGCATAAGCAAACCTGCAAGGATGGCAATAATAGCAATAACAACCAACAATTCAATCAATGTGAATTTTTTTGATTCTTTCATTTTTTCCTCTCAAATGTTATAAAAAGCAGTATTATATCCACTTATTTTTTTATCAACAACAAATTTAACGGAATCTTCATCAAGTTCACCGCGAAGTGCCGCCAACATCAGTTTTCCCTCAATGGCGCACAATTCATCATGTTTGGCATAATAGTTGCGAATGAGGAAATGAGCGTATTTCACCATGCGAAAACTGCCGAATATCTGCGGTGCGTCATCAGGGTCATCAGACATTATCACCGCAACGGAATAACCTTGAGAGATAGCCCTCTTAATACTTGAAATACTGTTATCTTCGGCAAAAACAATCGTAAAATGCCTGCCGAGCACGCCCAATGCATTATGGCTGTCCGTATTGCCGATAACGGGGAAAAGTTTACCTTTTTGACAACACATTTCCGTATAAAAAGCCTGACAGAGATTGAGCGATTCGGTATAATTTCTGTGCTTCACGCTATGAGCTTCAGTGCCAAGTCCGACAAGTTCAACGGCATCAAATTTACATTTCTGCACGATATAATTGCGGATTATTTCAGAAAGATTATCACGATGACACGGCTTCCATGTCGGATGGCAGAAAACAGCCAAACCGTTAAACTCATGTATTTTATCAAAAATCCAATCCGCCCCCGCCATGATTTTGAGAGTTTCAGGAGGATACGGCAAATCAATATTTTTCGCTCTCTCTTCCAATTCTTCGCAAAATTCTTCATAGTGGTCATTGGCATATCGACTTACACAATCATCTCCGCCGAAATTGACGATATGGATATTGGGGAAAAAATTATTTTTGCCGAAGCGGGTGGCAACTTTTTCTTTCAGGACATGACATTCTTCTCCACGGAAAATACAGAACTCACTATCGAAACGCTGCGGGAAATCCAGCATACTTTCAGAAGTTTCCGTCTGCATGTGGTCGGTCAAGGCGATAAAATCAAGCCCTTTCTCCCTCGCTTTGGCGGCAACGAACTGCGGATCATCAAGAAAATTTCCGCATTCGGAGCGATTGGTGTGAATATGCATATCACCTTTCAGCGGCAATCTTTTTTTCAGGTCATCATCCAGAAGATATATTTCAAATTCGCAGACGGTTTTCGGGGCTTTACCCTCAACTGCAAGTTCCAGACAGCAATAATATTCGCCCTCATCCGTCAAATATCCGAGAGGAATTTCAAGGACTTCAGGATTGGAACTGCTCTGACGGACATCAAATTTCCGATAAGTATCAAAAAAAATCGCCTTACGGTCATTGAATGTTCCGCTTGAAGGAACACATCGCAGCTGCAATTTTCCTTTTTCGAGAAGCGATGAGACTTTCTGTGCAGAAAAAATCCCTTCAACTTTCACAACGATATCATCCATGCAGCTGAATACTTGAGGATAAATTCTGAAAAAATCATAATTCATAAAAAATCTCACTTCAACTTTTTTATTCTGTCAATCAAAATGATAGTATCTGACAGTATTTTTTTCTCTTCACTTATAAAATCATCCGCCAAAGTCATACTCTTTCTGTTGAAAATCGCATCAAACTTTTTATCAGCACTTTCCAGTCCTTTTTCCTTAATAACGGATACAAATTTAATCATTTTGTGCCATGTGTTATTTTCGCTGAAATACATAAACGGCGTTTTTTTGTAAACATGCAGCCAGAATTCGGCAGGAATTTCAGGCGGAGGAAACGGAATTTCTGCTTTTTTGAATTTCTCCATGTGGAGCAATGTTTTGATAACCATCTGTTCCGGTGTATAATGTTCAAGGACGGAAATAAATTCATTTCTGTGATTATCAAAAAATTCTTTGACCGGCATATCATTACGCATGGCACATCCGGCTTCGCTCTCTGCAAAAGTCAAAAAATCATTTAAAACTTTTCTGCCGAGCATGTTTATCTCCGGCACGGTAGAAGTCAGAAGCCAGAACAAAAATTTAGTATATTTGAAGCAAAGTTCCAAATAAACTTTACTGTTTCGGCTCTGCAAAGCCTCCTGCATTTTGCTTTCAAGCCGGACTGCGACTTTTTCGGCGGCACCGACATCTTCAAATGCGGCGATCTGATTCAAATTCTGCCAATTTGCAGGAATTGCCAAATTGTTGTGCGAAAATATTTTTTCAAACTGTTCATCATCATTTTTCTGATGGATATTCCGCATATCTTCAATGGCGTTATCTCTGACATTGTTGTAAATATAAAGCTGTTCCTTGGAAGACGGAAACCCCATTGTTTCAAGTTTGTCCATGTTTTTTTCGTATTTGCATGAGCCGACAATAAACAATACAAGCACAGGAATACCGATCAAAAGCAGAGGCCACCCCACAAGCACACCTCCGATACCAAGACCATGCCCCCAGCGGTGAACTTTGTCCCTACTCCGCTGACGCTTCAATGTATTTTCAAGAAACAATGAATCTTTAGTCCGCATGCAAATATTGTATGCGTAACGGTGGCGCAATATCGCCAATGCCGCCTTCTCCATTTTGTACGCCATGACCACAAACGAAACTACGGTCATTCCGAAAGATACGATCAGCAGAACAAGCAGAATACAACCGAGAATATTTTTCCACAATTCATCATGCAATGTCCCGTTGAGCAGAACATAACTCCACGGCAGAATCATTACGGAAAAAAATGAAAAAGTAAGCACGATGATACTTGTACAGTAACAATGCGCCGCAACTTTGCCCGTCCGCATGGAATAATTGGTCAGCGCACGCAGACGCTTCGCCAGCGGCAGCCACATGCAGTAATTCCAGCCGAAACGGAAAAACGGCACAAATGTCAGCATTATACGCCAGCCCGGAGTTATTTTGTACTGCGATTTGGGAACGACACGCCACAACCGGTACGCAAACATCCATGTGAAATAGCAGCTGCTGAAAAATCCCGCAAATGAGAAAAATCCGAATATGCCCATTACTCCGAAATGAAACAGAAATGACCTTATTTCAGCGTTGAAAAGTCCACCGAGATACAACAACAGCGGCACCAGCCAAACCGCAAGTGAAATCATAAGATAAGCAAATTCACGCTTCAACGCTCCGATATTATAACGCCAGCGAGAAGTCAAATCTCCCAGAACAGCATTGAAATCCGTTTCAAGAAGCATACGGTACTTGCTGTCATATCTGTCTTTGATCAAAGTGCGTGAATTGATCTCGCCGTCAATAAGTTTGGCAATTACCGTCCGTTCTTCCACCGGACCGTATTCTCTGTCGTTCTGCTTGTAGTAATAGGACATGGCAACTCCTTAACGGGTCTGACCGTCTCCGTGGATTATGTATTTGTAAATGGTAAGTTCTTTTGCGCCCATGGGACCTCTGGCGTGAAGTTTGTCGGTACTGATACCGATTTCCGCCCCCATGCCGAATTCTCCGCCGTCAGTGAAGCGGGTTGAAGCATTGTGGTAAACACAGCTGGAATCGACAGCGGCAAAAAATTCCGCGGCATTGGCGGCATTTTCAGTCAAAATTGCTTCGCTGTGTTTGGAACTGAAAGTATTGATATGTTCAATCGCTTCATCCAGACTTCCGACAACTTTGATATTCATGGCAAAATCAAGAAATTCTGTATTGTAATCAGCATCTGCAGATTCAATGGCAGGCAGAATAGCACGGACTTCACTGTTGCCGTACATTCTGACCTTGTTTCCGAGGCGTTCAAAAAGCGAAGTCAAAAACTTTTCTGCAATCGAACGATGCACCAGCAGACATTCAAGAGCGTTGCAGGTACCGGGACGCTGACATTTGGCATTTTCAACAATGTCGAGAGCTTTGGCAAGGTCGGCACTTTCATCGACGAAAGTGTGACAGACGCCTTTGTAATGTTTGATAACAGGGATGGTTGCATCACGGGTAACTGCACGGATCAAACCTTCACCGCCTCTCGGGATGATGAGGTCGACATATTTATCCAAAGTAACCAGCAAAGTTACCGCTCTGCGGTCGGTCCACGGCAGAAGCTGAACTGCACCGTCGAGCAAACCGCATTTGACACCTGCCTTGTTCATCGCATCAGCGATAGCCTGATTGGATCGAAAAGCCTCACTGCCGCCGCGGAGCAGAACGGTATTGCCCGCCATCAGACAGATACCGCCTGCATCGGCAGTAACATTGGGGCGGGATTCATAAATAATTCCGATAACGCCGACAGGCACTGAAATTTTTTCGATTTTCAAACCGTTGGGGCGTTCAGTTGTGCTTAAAACTTTACCTGCGGGGTCATCTTCTGCGGCGACGATACGCAAACCGTCAGCCATTGCGCCAATGCGTTTATCATCGAGAGCAAGACGGTCGAGCATGGCATTTGAAAGTCCGTTTGCTTTGCCGTTTTCGAGGTCGACGGCGTTGGCACTTTTGATAATTTCAGCATCGGCAAGAATGGAATCTGCCATAGCATTGAGCAATTTGCGTTTATCTTCAGTTTTCATTACGGCAAGCACGCGGGAAGCGGCAACAGCTTTTCTGCCCATTTCCTCCAATGCGGCTTTCATTTCTTCGAGTGATATTTCTTTATTCATAACATATCCTTTGTTTTTCAGTTTTTATTCAAAAAAGTCCGCCGATGAAATATTTTCTCAAACGGTACGGATAGTAAGTTATTACAGCACTGCCGTCGTCATGATATTCGATTTTGCTGACGCCCTCACGGATAATGTCAAAAGCAGCTTCTTTGACGGCTTCATCACAAATTCTTTTTTCCAGTTTTTCCTTTACAGAATCGGGCATTTCAACTCTGCCGACTTTGAGAGAGAGGAAGTCCACATCGATCTCACCGTCTTCATATTCAAAAGTTACCGCACCTGTTGCTGTAAAACACAATCCGCAGCAAGTTTCAGTAAGTTTGACAGTGAAATTATAAACACCCCTGTCATAAGTAATTTTGTATTGTTCGGATTGACTGACTTTCTTTTGCGGCTGTTTACCGGAGATAAGATACAGCAGAGAATCGCCGTTCTCTGCCAGACGGAGCAAAGTCTGAAGTTCATCATTTTTCAAACGGAGAGTTTTTTTCTCATTCGGATTTTTGCTTTTTAGCGTTCTTGAAAGGATACTCTGGGCAACTTTCGCTCCGACAAAATAATCCTTGTCAGTGAGTTCAGAAACTTTCA
>JAZRBX010000137.1:0-7814 GCA_045635285.1 Victivallaceae bacterium | reverse complement strand
GTGCCTCCGATATCGAAACCTATTGCATATTTTTTCATAATTCAATCCTTTTCAAATTTTATGTATTTGCGGAAAAGCCCGCCGGTGATTGCACCTGAAATATTGTGCCAGATGCTGAAAATCGCCCCCGGGAGAGCGGCGGCTGTTCCGAAAAATTCTTTTGACAAAGCGGCGGCAAGTCCCGAATTCTGCATACCGACTTCAATCGCAATAGTAAGTGAAATTTTTTTGCTGCACCGCAATAATCTTGCCGATGCGTAACCTGCCAGCATACCGCAGCCGTTGTGCAGAATTACGGCGGCAAAAACTGCAAGTCCGCACTGTTTCAGATTGCCGACATTGAGCGATACGATAATGCCGATGACCCACACGATCCCCATGACTGATATAACAGGACAAATTCTGTTGAGAATTTCTGTATGCTTGCGGCATAAACGGTTGATGACCAAACCGACAGTTACCGGCAAAGCAACAACAAAAATAATCGTTTGAAACATCTCCCATGCAGGAACTTTGACAGTTTGACCGAGATATAACGCAGAGAGCAGCGGTGTCAGAAAAATTCCCGCCGCTGTTGAACAGGCCGTTATGGTAATCGAAAGAGCCACATCTCCGCCTGCAAGATAGGCAATGACATTTGAAGCCGTACCGCCTGCAACAGTTCCGACCATGACCAGCCCGATAAACTGTTCTTTCGGCAGTTTTAAAATATGTCCGATAATAAATGCCAGCAGCGGCATGAGTGTAAATTGCAGAAACATGCCGATTGCGACGGCTTTCGGTTTTTTTACGGCATTTGTAAAATCTCTGATCGACAAGGTCGTACCCATGCCGCCCATGATAATGCCGAGCAGGGGGATTATCATAAAGTTGAGCGGAGCAAAAAACTGCGGCACGATACATGCAAGTATTGAAATCAATACTGCACACACGGGAAAAATTTTTACGATGAGAACTGCCATTTGCGAAATATCAGAAAGTGACCTTAATGCTTACGATTTGCCACGGAGCTGCATTTACGCTGAAAGAATCATCATTTTCAATAATGAGTTTTTCAACTGTTTCGTCAAGGCGGCAGAGTTCTGCTTTTTTGAATTTGCGGTCGAATTTCATGGAGCCTGATGAATTTTTATCATTCAAATTGACCATGCGGACGATGATTTCATTATGACTGTTTTCCGCAACTTTGAGTGCGGAGAAAGTCAAATCGCCTGATATGACGGCAAAACTTGAATTGGTATGTTCTTTGATTTTTTCAACAGTCATGATATAACTTGCAGTTTTGTCGAGCTGCATGATTTTGCGGGCGTGGACAAGTTCCTGCATGCTGCATGACGGAGTCAGACATTTAAGAGCGTATTCATAAACAAGTTTTTTGTTGAGCTGACATTCAGTTTCGCCGTTGTGCATGACGGTGCGGCGGAAAGCACGGAGCATTGTTACGGTTAGATCACCCTCATTTTCAGCAAGACATCCGCATTCATGCAGACCGTCTTTGGCGATGAAAGCAAGACCGCCTTTTTCGTTTCGTTTGCCGACGATGCCGTCAAAGTTTTTATCGGGGGCTTCGGCTTCAAAATATTTTTCTGTTTCTCTACCGCTGATTCTGCCGGGAGCGCGTTCAACCATGTAAAACTGCTGACTTGCAAAATAATTGCCTTTGATGTCAGTAGGCACGATGAGCTGCAAGCGGTAATCTTTGAGCTTATTGTCGATTTCCGTACGGACGGAAAGCTGATCGCTGTTGCGGTCGAGAGCGACAAAAGTGCGGATTTCCTGGGCAATGATGTTTTTTGATGGTTCGATACCGCCGAATGAACGGTACAGCGTCCCTTTGAAAATCAATTCTTCGGGGAGATCAAAAGCACGCACGATTTCAAATTCCGCACGTTCGGAACTGTCATGGGTGATGTTGATCGACTTGACATGTCCGCCGACGGCAACAGAACCTCCCTGCTGTTCAATAAAAGCCCAGCCGTCGCCGACATCACGATGAAAACGGTAATCATTCTGGCCCGCATAAACTGAATTTGAACGCAGGTCAGTAATGTCAAAAGTTCCGTTGTCGTTGATTTGCAGAGAGATAATGCCGTTGGAGGCACTGCGTCTGCCGGTCAGCAGAGAGCCGAAATTGCGGACTGGAGTTTCCGACGGACGGATTGAAAATTCAGTCCAGCCTGACGGACGGAGTTTTGTCCGCATGACGACAGTGTAAATATTATACGGGCGGCAGCTGCCGAGAGTCATTACACGGCGTTTGCCGAGTTCGATTTTGCGGATTTTGTATTCGATTTTGCTGCCGTTTTCATCAAATATTTCAAAATTGTTCACCATTTCAAAACCGAAAGGTTCGGTGCCGGCAGAGGGATAATCAGCACCTGCCGGGAAATTGATTTCAACTTCGGAGATTTTGTCAATTTCAAAGGGGAGCGGATTGACTATACGGAGCAGGTAGTTGCCGTTGGGATCAACTTCGGCACGGAATTTCTGCTGTCCGTCATCGTGGTCGTTATGAATGAGGTCAAAGCGTGAGGTTTGACCGATTTTTTCAAAATCACGGAAAATGAGTTCCTGATTGATACGGTCGGCGACGGTTTCAATTTCTTCAAAACGGGGGAACATCTGGCGGTGAACAATGTCGGGAGAACAGCCGCAGATGGAGTCGTGTGCATGATTTTGCAGGAGATGTTTCCAGGCGTAATCAAGGAAAAACAATCCGTCAGTGTATCCGTCCAGAGCGGCATTGGCAAGGAGCGGTTCGATTTGAAGTTCGAGGATATTCTGACAGCGGTCATTGGCTTTTTTCACATCATAGCGGGAGCTTAAAGTATGGGAAATGAGCATTCCGGCGCTTTTCAGGGTATCAAGCGGATAAATCTGTTCGCCGTAAATGATTTTTTTGTCTTTGTTGTATTCGTTGGCGAAAACTTCACGGTAATCGGTATGGATAACTTCTGCTTCGGGACAGCATTCTTTGATCCATTTAAGCATTTTTGATGTGTCGTGATTGGGGTCGGCGTGATCGAGTGCGTCGGAAAGCACCATAATATCACCCCAGTAAGATTGACTTGACGGCAGCCATTCTTTGAATCTTGCTTTGAATTTTTCTTCATCCATTGGGACATCACGGATGCCTCTGACTTCAATGGAAAACTGAGCGTAACCATGCTGCGGCATGAGATGAACAAGTTTCATTTCCGTACCGTCGGGGGAACGCCAGATAAGATAGGGAGGCATTTGACTTTTGAAACCGCGCCATGCGACAATACCTTCATGGCCGAAACCTTTGGAAATCTGCGGGAATTGTGCAATATGCCCGAAAATGTCGCAAATATAACTTACCGGCCACGGTTCAGCACCGAAAGAGCGGGCGATTTTTCTGCCGAGCAGCAGATTGCGGATGAGAGCTTCGCCGGAAACCAGAAATTCATCAGGCATGACATACCACGGACCGACGTTGAGTTTTTTTTCTTTGATGAGATTTGAGATTTTTTCTTTCCAGTCGGGGCGGATTTCCAGGATGTCGTTCAGCACGATAGTCTGACCGTCGAAAGTGAATTTTTTGAAATCGGGATCTTTTTCAAAAATATCAAGCAGTCTGGATGTCATTTCGACCAAACTGAAGCGAAAAGCTTCTTTTGAGAGATACCATTCTCTGTCCCAATGAGTTGCATTAAAGTAGTAAAATTTCATAAAAACCTCTTTTATTTAAAAGTCTTTTAATTTGTTGTTTTCGTAAATACGCCGTACTCCTTTGGTGCTTTCACTGAAAAAGAGCGGTTTTGAAAGTTCATGCACTGCATCATAAACTTTCTGCTGATCGTAACTGTTCATAGGTATCAGCCGCAGATTTATGTCGGTATATCCCTGATCTGTAATTGCAAATTTATCCAAGCGTTTAAAGGGATAATGATCGGTGTACTGCGGAGTACGCAGCAATGTCAGACGGAGTGTGCCGTCACTCTGAACATCCGCACTGTAAATATCATCAGAAACAAATGTCAGTGCCTGATCATCTGCTCCGATAAGCGAAATAAAAGAGGTTACCGGATATTCCTGTCCGTCAAGTTCACGCTCAATAACGCCGCCGGAGATGCCGTCAAGGCGTTTTTTGATTTTAAAAGCGGGTTTGAATTCCATTTTTATAAGTTTGTATGAATCGTGCCAGTTGAAACGCAGATTGCATTCGACAAAATTTTCTCTTTTGAAAGTCTGCACATCGTAACAGCATGAACCGCCTCTTGCCCTCATTATCCCCCTTCTGCAATCAATGAAATCTCCGTCGAAAACCTCTTTCCAATCGTTTCTGCCGAGTGTGAAAATATTTTTTGAAGCAGTCGGATAAGTTGTGGTCAGATGGGACCATGTATCAGTTTTGTCATTGAGTACACGGATAACTGACGGACAATTGACGAACTTTTTTCCGTCAAATTCAAGCATGGAAATTCCGTTTTTGTCCAAAGTGACGGATATTTGCGGCGAAAATGACGGATAGACGGCCGGGGCTTCTGCAAGTTCAAAACGATAGATGCTGCGTCCGAAGGCAGGAACTTTGACATACGCTGCCATATAAAGGTCAAACTCCGGAGGAGTATCTCCGTCAACTCTCTGCATTGCTGCAGGATCATTATTGCTGTCATACAGTTTAAAATCATTGACATTCACGTGCGGCAGAAAACCGACCCACGGAGCAAATCTCACCCAGCCGCAGAATTCTCTATCTGTCGGATTGTCAAAAATTATCCGCTGATTGCGGCAGTCATCAAGCTGCTGATTTTTTACCCGTATTTCCTGTTCTATAAAGTTGCGGGCGAATGAACGGGCACTGCCGAGGTCCTCGTAAATATCTTCATAAGCAATTTCCGTACTTGTGCCTGTAATAATGTCGTGAAAAGAGGCAAAAAGCACTTTTTTCCATTCTTCCTCCATACGGATATTGAAATTTTCATCTTTTGGAGCAGGGAAATTTTCTGCATATTGCAGGAGTCTTACTGAATCACGAAACTCTTTTTTTATGCGGCTGACTGCGCTGTAACAGCCGATCGCATGGTGCTGCAGTTCTCCTTTGATGATTGGCAGTTCAGCTTGAGCAGCGGCAGCTTCTTTGAAAAAAATATCGGGTGTACTGAAAGCGATTTCTACATCGTCATTGGCATTTTGATTTTCGAGAAGCCATTGGATTTCCTCACGGGCGGGGCCGCCGCCGTGGTCGCCGACTCCGATGAAACACATCATGTGCCCGACATCGTAATTGGCAGCAGCAAGTGCTTTATCGATTTGTCTCTGCTGGGAATTGGGCAGATTTTTGACATAAGTTGAGTAAGAATATTCAATGCGGAATGCGTTTACGGTATCGCCTTTGACGGACTCCCATTTAAAAAGAGGAGACGGCAAAACTTTTTCATTCCAGCCCGGCCGCATGAAAACATAATTTTCATAACCGCACTCTTTCAGAAATGACGGAAGCATGCCGCTGTGGCCGAAAGAATCGACATTGTAGCCGGTTTTCACCTCAAAACCGAATTTGTTTCTGAAATATTTTTTGCCGATTTCGGCATGTTTCAAAAAAACTTCACGGCTCGGAAGATTGCAGTCGGGCTGAATGTACCAGCCGCCGACGATCCCCCAGCGTCCGTTATCAAAATGTTTGCGGATGCGTTCAAACAGAGATTTATCGCATTTTTCCACGATCTCATAAAACCATGATTCTCCGCGGGTCATTATCGTTTCAGGAAAGTCATCAAGTATATTGCATGCGGTGCGAGCGGTGGACAGCACTTCATCAATGCCCTGACTTCGCCGCCAGCGCCAGACCGGGTCCAGATGGGAATTGAGAATAATGTGCAGTTTCATTCTTTTTTTCATTTGCCCTGCTCCTCTTTTTACATTAAAAACTCAAATGAAAAAAATTTAATATATTATAGCATAATTATCTTCAAATTCAATCAGTATATAAAATATTTCCCCCAAATAAAAACATAGGTGTATAAAATTGTTTCAGGAGAAATATTTTTATGTTCCGGTGCGGCGGCGATCAGAGATATTTTTGCAGGGCTTCTGCCCAGATGCGGTAGCCTGCGCTGTTGGGGTGGCAGATGCGGTCAACATAAATATTTTCATTGAAAGAGCCGTCGCTTTTTCGCATTTTCTGCGTAATATCGAGAAATTTTATATTTTCTCTGTTGCACAGATATTCAGCAAGAAGTTCATTCAGTTTATCGATCTTGTCCTGGATTTCCTGCGGCATGCGGGGAAAAACCGCCATGACGATAATGAAACTTTGAGGACACATCTTGCGTAATGTTTCAAGCAGAAGCTTGACCCCGCGAAAAGCATCCTGCGGAGTATCGCCGTCATAATTTTTGCTGATTGAAAATTGGTTTGTGCCTGCATTTATCACAATGAATTTCGGATTTTGTCCTGACATTTCACCGTTTTGAATACGCCAGAGCATGTTTTGAGTGCGGTCATAGCCATAGCCGAGATTCAGTACAGAGCGGCCGCCGAAAAATTCCTGCCAGACATCTTCTCCGAAAGCGGAGCAATCTTCTTCATGCCAGAAATGAGTTATGGAATCGCCGATGAAAACGATTTCGGCATGTTTGCTTTTGGTTTCCTGTAATTTTGCATTGTGCCGCTGATACCAGTCGTATCTGTCATCTTCGATTTTTTCACAGGGGATACAAGTTCTTGGTAAATTCATAAATTTTTTCCGTTTTATTTTTTTGTGTTGAAAGACATAGACATCGGGATCGCCGGAAGGTTACAGCCGACGATATTGCCGAGAGTACTGAACAGAAGAATGGTAATTATTCCCATATCGAATTTTTGATAGAGAGCGATGTAAGCCATATTGGCGACACAGTGTTCGTAGCCTGAAAGAATAAAAACCACTACGCAGGCGAAAAGCAGAACGGTTTTGACAATGGGGGCGGCTTCGGTTTTTTTGTAAGTATTGACGGCAATGAACATCAAAATACCGCAGAAGATACCGAGAATGAATAAACTTGAAGGTGAATCACTGCATTTTGACTGCATGAGAGCTTCAAGTTTCGGATAAATTTTAGCGTAAGTTCTGGTGTGAGAAAGTGCATATCCGACAAGCATTGCCCCGACCAGATTCCAGAACCAGACATTCATGGAAAAAAGGGAGTAACGCAGAAGTTCCTTTTTGCTTTTCTGCACGCAGGTGTATCCGACGACTCCGGTAAAAAGCTGAAAGTTGTAATTGACAATAGTAAGCAGTCCGAATGCAAAAAGCACCGAGCCTGCAAATGCATTTTCACATGAGAGATAAGCGATTGCCGCCATGGCGATAAGCGCTCCTGCAGCGGTGCCGAAAACGATTTTTTCACGCATTTTTTAATTCCTTTATATTATTTTGTACTTAAATACCAGTTATAAAATTCTGCCGCAAGCGGAGCAGCTGTCGCACCGCCTGATTGTCCGTCCTGAATGATCAGAGCGGAGGCGTATGTTTTGCCTTTGTGGGTAACAAAGGAGATGAACCATGTATTCTGGCGGCGGTTTTTCCCTGAACCGATTTCAGCAGTTCCGGTTTTGCCGTAGATCGTATGATCCGGCAGTTTTCCTTTTCTGCCTGACCCGGTCGGAGAGTTTACGACTTGAAACATGCCCTGACGGACGATGTTGAAATTTTCTTCGGAGGCGTTTATTACGGAGTTGACTTTGACTGTGCGTTCAAAGAGTATATTGCCCTGGTGATCAACGACGGAATTCACCAGGTGCGGCTGATAAACTTTGCCTCCGTTGGCGATAGCGGCACAATAGAGAGCCGCCTGCAGCGGAGTAAT
>JAZRBX010000136.1:0-2585 GCA_045635285.1 Victivallaceae bacterium | reverse complement strand
TTTATCACGCACGGCACGGGCGATTTTCTGAATGTCGTCACAAACGAAATTCAGCATTACGATAGTTTCGGGTGTTTGTTTCATACTTATCCCTTTCTGAAAATATTATACACATAATTTACATCAAAAACACATCATTTTCAATACGGATTTTTACTTTTTTTAATATTTTTTTTCGATGAAGATGTTCTGATCAATATATTTTATAGAAAGATATTGACAAGTTGAGTTGTTGAAAAAATATCAAAAAACGCCGTTAAGGCTGTCGAAGATATTTTTGACAGATAACGTATGATAAGAAGCTGATCGTGATTTTAAAGGCATTTCTGATAAAAATATAACGTCGCATAAGATATGTTATGTTAAATTTTATTACGGTTTTACTTTTGAGTATTTGTATTGTAACTTACTGATTGAAAATATATTACAGATTATGAACATTTACACTGTTAATAACTTGATAACAAATTATCAATATTTATCAACAGTTTGTCAATATCTGTTTACAAATCTGTTTTCCGGTTGTTGATAAAATATAGTTAAAATTCTTTGCCTTGATGTTTGAAAAAAAAACTCTTTACTGTATATTATATAAATATATGTCAACTTTTTAAATTACGGATCACTATGTATTATGATGTTATTGTAGTCGGTGCAGGTCATGCCGGATGCGAAGCGGCATTTGCCGCAGCAAGATACGGAGCAAATACTCTGCTGCTGACAATGAATATGGACCATATCGCCCAGATGAGCTGCAATCCTGCAATCGGCGGTATCGCCAAAGGTCAGGTCGTGCGTGAAATCGATGCTCTCGGCGGCGGTCAGGGTATTGTTACCGATCATGCGGCGATCCAGTTCCGCATGCTCAACTCAGCCAAAGGTGCAGCAGTTCAATCTCCTCGTTCACAATGCGATAAAGTCGCTTATCAAAAAGGCTGGAAATATCTGCTTGAACAATACCCGAATATCAACATTCTGCAATCAGAAGCCGTTGAATTCATACTTGATGAAAAACAGAATATCTGCGGTATAAAAACTCATCTTGCCGATGAAATATACTGCAAATCCATAATCCTCACCACCGGAACTTTTTTGAGCGGACTTCTGCATTTCGGTCTGACCTCCCTCCCCGGCGGCAGAACCGGTGATGCGCCTTCAACTTTGCTTGCTCAAGCTCTTAAAAATCAGCTCGGTCTTGACCTTGGCAGACTGAAAACCGGCACCCCTCCCCGCATCCTTGCGAAAACTATTGATTTTCAGCAGATGTCGCAGCAGTTTGCGGATGAATTTGAGGAGGAATTCAGTTATTGGCCCCGTGAAATGCACGGCAATCTCATTGATGCAAAAAGACGGAACATGCCCTGTTTCATGGTTTATTCCAATGAAAAAACCGCCGAAGTCGTCCGTCAGAATCTCGACAAAGCTCCGCTCTATCAGGGAAAAATCACCGGCGTGGGGGCACGATATTGTCCTTCTTTTGAGGATAAAGTTGTCCGTTTTGCCCATCATCCGCGGCATTTGCTGTATCTTGAACCAGAAGGAGCGGAAACGGAAGAATATTATATCAACGGCATTTCGACAAGTCTGCCGCCTGAAATCCAACGCATGATGATCGGCAGCATTGCAGGTTTGGAGAATGCGGTGATTTCACGATACGCTTACGCTATCGAATATGATTTTATCATACCTCATCAAATCGACCGGACTTTGAGCGTCAAAAAGTATCCCAATCTTTTCTCCGCAGGTCAGATCAACGGCACAAGCGGTTACGAAGAGGCGGCAGGTCAGGGACTTGTCGCAGGCATGAATGCCGCCAAATATGCCGCAGGAGAAACTTTGCAGGAACTTCCGCGCAATACAAGTTATATCCGCGTGATGATCGACGACCTTGTTACCAAAGAAATCGTTGAGCCATACCGTCTTTTCACCAGCCGCGCCGAATACCGTCTGCATCTGCGTCAGGACAATGCTGATTTGCGTCTGTCGCAATTTGCTTATGACAATAAACTTCTTCCTGAAGAGAAATATAATTATTTCAAAGAATACAAAAATCTGCTTGACAAAACCCTTGATTTCTGCCGCACTCATACGGCAAAAGGCAAAAGTTTCCTGACACATTTAAGCTCATTCAACGGTGATGTTCCGAAAAACTGCGAAGCATACAATCAATATCTGCCCCCCCTGCCCGACAATCGTATCGGCAGAAAAGTTTTGAAGCAGGTATTTATTATGGCACATTATGACGGTTATTTGCAGCGCGAACAAATTTCCATAAAAAAGCTGCAAAAACTTGAAAGCTGGACCATCCCCGCAGATTTTGATTACAATGCTGTAAGTCTGGGCAACGAAGCCCGCATGAAACTTGAAAAAATCCGTCCTACCACCCTCGCCCAAGCGTCGCGTATTGACGGTGTAACCGTTTCCGAAATCGCATTGCTGCAAATCCATCTGACCCGTTTGCAGAAAGAAGAAAAAAATACTCAATGAAAAAAATCATCCGCAAAATAATGACAAAAAATATCTGGACTGCGATTGCATTCTGGATATTTATTGCTTTTTTTGCCATGGGAATCGGTACTGATATT
>JAZRBX010000135.1:0-2405 GCA_045635285.1 Victivallaceae bacterium | reverse complement strand
GCCGGATTTATCACTATGCTTGGAGTCCAGCTGGCGGGGGAAAATATTTTCGGTCAGTTGATCGGAGCGATACAGCTTTCAGGCAGTGCGTGGTTATTTCTTTTCGGCATGATGTTCAGCGGAATTTTTCTGGCTATACTTTTTGACCGCAAGGGGATTTCGCAGGATGGGGGTGAAAAATGAATACACCTCTGGAACTTTCTCCGCTTGCCAAACTTATTTGTGCCGGATTTCTCGGGTTCGCAGCAGGTTTTATCCTGCTGAAAAGCGATTTGATATGGCGCAGAACGGTTTATGGCATATTTTTGCTGAAAGACGGCAGACTGATCAAAACAATACTTCTCTATCTCATGCTCGGATGTATCGGATTTTTTCTGCTTCGCAGGATGAATCTGGCGGAAGTGCATGTAGTTGAAGGATTCTTCTGGTCATCGCTTATCGGAGGGATGCTTGCCGGTGTCGGCATGGTTTTGAGCGGATTTACGCCGACGGGAGCGATTTGTGCGTTCGGCTGCGGCCGATTGTATGCCCTGTGGACGCTTGCAGGGATGCTTATAGCAATACCGTTTGTCAAATATGCCAATTCGTTTCTGTCGGCAACGATTTACAGTTGGGGTGATGCAAAATTATCAGTAATAGAACCACGCAGTTTTCTTGCCCCTGCCAATCCTGCATTGTATATCGTGCTGATATCAGCATTTCTGATATTTCTGGTGCATTTTACGGTCGGCGAAAACGATTGACGGTAAGAATTTGAATTTGTTGATAAAATAAAAAACATGTGTTGAATAATCAGCACATGTTTTTTTAAAGTTCAGTTTTTATGCTTATTGACGGTGTATAACTTCGTTTTGAAGCATGATGCCGGTACCTCTGGCGACAGCGTTCAGCGGGTCTTCAGCGACGTTGGCGTTCAGTCCGGTTTTTTCGGTCAGCAGACGGTCAAGGCCGGCAAGCAATGCTCCGCCGCCTGCAAGCATGATACCGCGGTCGATCAAATCTGCGGCAAGATCGGGCGGGCAGAGCTCAAGAGTTCCGTGAACGGCCTCAATGATTGAGGTAACAGGTTCCTGCAAAGCGTTACGGATTTCTTTGGCAGTGATTTTGACAGTTTTGGGAACTCTGGTAACAATATCAAGACCTTTGACTTCGAGGCTTTCCTCATCTTTAATGGGATATGCGCTGCCGATTTTGATTTTGATATTTTCAGCGCTGAGTTCACCGATCATCAAGTTGTAGAATTTTTTCATGTGGTTTGTGATTGCCAGGTCGAGGTCATCGCCGCCGACGCGGACGCTTTTGGCGCTGACGATGCCGTCGAGGGAGAGGACGGCGACTTCGGTAGTACCGCCGCCGATATCAACGATCATATTTCCTGCGGGGTCCAAAACCGGCAAACCGACACCGATAGCGGCGGCTTTGGGTTCATCTACAAGCATAATATCGCCGCCGCCTGCATGTTTGGCACTGTCCTGAACGGCACGTCTTTCGACTTCTGTGATGCCGGAGGGTACAGCGATAAGGATAGATGGGTGCAGAACTCTCTGACGCCAAGGAACCATGTGCATGGCGCGCTGAATGAAAGAACTGAGCATGGCTTCTGTAACATTGAAGTCAGCGATAACGCCGCGTTTCATGGGACGGATGGCTTTGATATCATAAGGGGTTTTGCCCAACATTTCTTTTGCTTTTTTGCCGACTGCGATGACTTGATTGCCTTCGATGGCGACGACGGACGGTTCATTGATCACGACGCCTTTATCTTTTACGAAAACGAGACAGTTGGCTGTACCGAGGTCGATACCGATGTCAGCGGAGAAAAAATTTGATATTTTTCGAGAGATCATAAAGTAATCCTTAATTTTCGTGATGTTTCAAAAACTGCAAAGAAATTGAAACACCGATTTTAAAAAAATAGTCTTGATATATATTATATAAGCACTTCGGCAAAAAAGCAAATGAAAAAACAAAGAAAATTATAAAAATATTGTTTGAGTTGATGATTTATTGTTGATAATGAGTTAAAACGGATTGAAAATTATATAAAACAGGATTTATTGCAAAAACAACTTGCAAAATGCAAAAACTATGATATATTAAAGCAATAATTAATTGAGAGGGCGTATAGCTCAGTTGGTTAGAGCGTCACGTTTACACCGTGAATGTCTGGGGTTCGAGTCCCTAAACGCCCACCAGTCTTCATCTCGGCAAAGCCGAGATTTCGCCTCGGCAAGCCATAGGCGCAGACGAGCGAACCCAACGGGGGAAGACTGCCGCGGCGTAATCTGCGGCAGCAGATGAAGCCGGGCAATACGGCAAAGCACCACCTCAAACATTATTCTGAAAGATCCCGGCTCGATGTCTAACTTTCATTACGTTTGCATCCTCGTTGACGAAGCAACCGG
>JAZRBX010000134.1:0-2904 GCA_045635285.1 Victivallaceae bacterium | reverse complement strand
ATTGCTTTTTTTGCCATGAGAATCGGTACTGATATTTACAGTATCTACTGCAAACACAAAAAAATCACTCCCATCTACCTCGTCGAAGATGCTCAAAACTGTTATGCCCCCCCTTCCCTGAAACATATCATGGGGACGGATTATATGGGCAGAGATGTTTTTTTCAGAGCAGTTGCGGGGAGTTCTTCGGCATTGAAGGTCGGCTTCTGTGCCGGATTGATTGCACTTTTCATCGGGGTTACTTTGGGGGCTGCGGCAGGCTATTTCGGCGGCAAAACTGACAAAATCGTAATTTGGATATACAGTACATTTGCTTCGATGCCGGGACTATTGTTTATTCTTGCCTTCTCATTACTTTTCGGAAAAGGTTTTCTCTCGGAGGAAATGCAGCAGAGCTTGCGTTCTCTCAACAAAATACTGCCTTTTGAAACTGATATTTTCGGAGTTTATCTCGCCATCGGTTTGACCGGCTGGGTAAGTTTGTGCCGTGTTGTGCGGGCAGAAACGCTGAAACTCAAAAATGCAGTCTATGTAGAAAGTGCCAGAGTTTCAGGCGTTAAAGAAAGTACAATTCTTTTCAAACACATCCTGCCGAATCTTTTTCATATTGTAATAATCTTTTTCACATTACGTTTTGCCTATGCCATTATGACCGAAGTCATCGTAAGCTATCTCGGGTTCGGAGTTCAGAGTATACCGAGCTGGGGCATGATGATTTCCGAAGGTCAGGACAGATTGTGGCGCGGAATATGGTGGGAGGTTGCCGGTGCAGGAAGTTTTCTTTTTCTGCTGGTACTCTCATTAAATATCATAGGCGACAGTCTGCGGGACATACTTGACCCGAAAAATCAATAACCTTTACAAGTGCCGGATTCTCAATATTTATAATCAGAGTTTGTGTTTGAAAATCAACATTTTGCTTACGAAATCGGCCAAACAGTCTATTGTAAAATCCGGTTTTTCCTTGCGGCATTCACCTATGCCGTAAGTTGCGAAATAACGGCGGATGCGGGCATGACGGCCGGCTTCAAGATCAGTATAATGATCTCCGAGAATAACCGTCGTTTCTTCGTTTGATTGAAATTCCTTCATAACTGCCAATGCCCCGTCCGGTGCAGGTTTCAAAGCATAACCACTGTCGCCGCCGATGACAAAATCAAAATATTTGCTTATGTCAAGTTTTGTCAGAATATGACGGGCGGGCTGTTCAGGTTTATTGGTCCATACCCCCAGAACGAAACCATTGGCGGCAAGCTCCGCAAGTCCGCTTTTGACTCCGGGGTAACAGCAGGTTTTATCGACCAGATGCTCACGGTAGTATGAACTCATTTTCTCCAAAGCACCGTCAAAGTCGCAAATACTGTCCTGAATGGATTTGCGGACCAGTTCTTTGACTCCGTTGCCGATATAACTGATGACCTGTTCCAACTCCAGAGGGGCAAGTCCGTATTCACCACGCATATAATTGACCGCTGTCGCCAGATCTTCACTTGAATCGATCAAAGTACCGTCCAAGTCAAACATTATACAATAATTCATTTTAATCTCCAATAAACGGTACTTCTGAAATTTCAGGCAGTCGGGCAAAAGCATCGGCATTTATATCGGTAAAAATACCTTTTTTCCAATAGTGATAGCCCAGCCCTGCAACCATTGCCGCATTGTCGGTACAGTGAACAGGTTTTGCCATTTTAAGCAGAATATTGCCCGGAGTTTTGGCAGCGAAACGCTCACGCAGAGGCTTATTGCAGGCGACGCCGCCGGCGACAACGATACTTCCAGCGTTAAACTGTTTTGCCGCATCAAGAGTTTTGCGAACAAGCACATCAATTACAGCTTCCTGATATGAAGCAACGGTATTTTTCAAAAGGTCGCCCTCAAAAACATTACCTGATTCCTTCTCTCTTTTTACATGATAGAGAAGTGCAGTTTTTATACCGCTGAAACTGAAATTGAAGCGGTTTTCTTCACTCAATGCCTTACCTGATGTTCCGGTCAGAGGACGGGGGAAGTGATACATATTTATATCACCGCCCTCGCCTGTTTTCTGCATGATCGGACCTCCGGGATAACCGAGATCAAGAAGTTTCGCACCTTTGTCAAGGGCCTCACCTGCGGCATCATCTATCGTCCAGCCCAAATGTCTTGCCTTGCCGCTTTCATCAAGCAGCATCAAAGAGGTATGACCGCCGGAAACAACCAGAGCCAGCATGGGATAACTGGATTTATCTTCAATGATCGCCTTACCGTCATTGAGAAATGCACCGTAAATATGAGCGATGAAATGATTTGTTCCGATAAGTTTTTTGTTATGTCCGAGAGCAAGACCTTTGGCAAAATTGAATCCCACCAGCAAGGCAGGCATAAGTCCGGGGCCCTGTGTAACGGCAACCGCATCAATATCATCCATAGTCATTTTTGCTTCGCATAAAGCTGCATCAAGCACTCTTTTGAGAGCGGTCAGATGTTCACGGGCTGCCAATTCCGGCACAACACCGCCGTGAAGTGCATGTTTGGCGATTTGCGATGCGACCTGTGAAGAGATTACCTCATAACCGTCTTTGACAATAGCGCATGCACTTTCGTCGCAGCTTGATTCAATACCTAAAATAACAGCCATTTTTTAATCCTGTCAATCAATTTTCATACCGCGGAAGTCAGCGACATGTTTTGCCTTGCCTGCGGTGCGTTCAAGAGAGTTGGGTTCAACAAGTTTGATGTCGAAATGAATTCCGGTGATAGCAGAAATTTCTCTGTCGATCTTGTTTTTGAGTTTCTGAAGTTCATCCATTTTATCGGAAAAAGTTTCAGGCAGCATTTCAATTTTAACAACTGCATGGTCAAGATTGCCGGGACGATAAAGTTCAATGAGATAATGCGGAGCAATACCATAAGTCGGAGGCC
>JAZRBX010000133.1:0-10869 GCA_045635285.1 Victivallaceae bacterium | reverse complement strand
GGGTGATTGCTCCTCTGCAATTTTTTTATGCAGAATCTTTCTGTATCGGAAATATGGCATTTTTTCATTGCAGGCAATGATTATGGTATGCGCATATAAAAATTGTTTAGTCTCTGAATTATTTTTGTGAATAATTATGCAATTTTTCTTGAAATCAGGCGTTAATATGTTATATTAAAGAAAATTGTATTAAAATGATTTATTCAAAAATAAGGAGTATTTTTTATGCGTTTTTTTACTGCTGCCGCAATTTTTGCCACTGCCGCTGCTGTTATGACAGGATGTTATGATTATACAAAACCTGCTGCTGCAACTTTGGAACAGCAGTTTCAGCAGCGCAAAAGAGACGGCGCTGATGATTTGCTCAAAGATGTCAAACTTCTGACTGTCGAAAATGCACAGCGTATCGCTCTGGCAAACAATCCTGATTACCGTTCCGCTTATCATTCTGTCAATGCCGCACAAATGGTTTATTATCAGGCATTGGGAAGTTTTGCACCGACTGTTGACGCCCGTTTCAATCTCGGTCAGGGGCACTCTTTTGATCACGGCGGTTCAGCAGCTTATGATCGTACCAATAATTTCAATACCGGTGTCGGCGTGAGTGCCAACTGGGTTCTTTTCAACGGCCTTGCCCGCTATTTTTCCGCAAAAATTGCCGAAACCGCACATGATTACAGCATTGCAATGGAAGAAAACTCCTGCCGTTTGCTTTTGAGCAGTGTTGCTTATGCTTATAACGAAATCATGCTCGCTAAAGAAAATATCCGTATCGCCGACAAAGATATGTCGTTCCAACAGGACTGTCTTCGTGAAACTGAACTTAAATATGAGGTCGGTACAGTTCCTTTGAGCGAAGTTCTCAACTTCAAGATCCGTGTCAACAATGCGATTTCTGCCAAAATCGCCGCAGAACGCACTTATGAGATCGCAACATATGTTCTGGCTGTCCTTATGGGCTATCCCGAAGGTAAATTGCCGCCGCAAATCGAATTTGCTGAAATCAAATCCGATCTTAACGCCGTTATTCCCAAAGTTGAAGTTTATCTCGATACAGCTATCGCAAACCGTCCCGATCTGCGTGCCATGCGTGATCAGTTGAAGATCGCTGAATATACCAAATATAAAAGTTACAGCGCATTTTCACCCACCGTTTCCGCTTATGTCAATTATTCATACGATTTCTCCAAAAACCGCACTCATTACCCCAAACGCACAAATGTCAGCAAGAGCGGCAACAGCGGATTTGATTACGGTATCCAAGCCAATTGGACTCTCTTCAACGGTTTGATCCGTTATAATCAGATGCGTGAAGCACAGGCTAATATGGCTGTTGCTGAATTTTCATTGGCAAGTGCATGGTTGAGCGTTGTTCAGGAAGTCCGTACCGCTTATATCAACTATGTTCAGAGTGTCCGTCAGGCAAAACTTTATGAAAAGATTTTCCAATACAGCACCGAACAGCGTGACCTCGTTGCCAAAGAATATGAAGCAGGTACCATCGGTATCACCCGTTTGAATGAAGTTCAGAAAGATCTCGTTGATGCGGAAGCAACTCTTGCAGGTCAGTATATCAATACCAAAAATGCAATGGTTCAGCTTGAAGCCGCCGCAGGTATGATCTCTTACAATTATAAACAGACCACGGGCGATGATAATGCCAAAACTTCTTTCCATGAAAACAAGGATGAAACTCCCGAAGTTATTCATTCACAGGAACAGGCCATGCCTGAACTTCCTGCCAACCCCAAAGATTGATGATCGCTTATGACCGGCAGTCCGAAATATACCGTAAAAACTTACGGCCATGATGTGCTGAAACAGAAAGCCGCTCCGATCGGAAACATCGATGAGGAAATCATTCAGCTTGCCTCTGATATGACAGTTGAGATGAATCGTTTCAACGGTATCGGACTTGCGGCTCCGCAAATCGGTGTCAGCAAAAGAGTTGTGGTCCTCGGAATTCCGGATGACCCTGAATGTTGTGCCGGTTCTCCGGGGGAGGCATTGCTTCTGCCCCGTATGCCGCTGGCAATAATAAATCCTGAAATCATTGCATACAGCAGTGATTCCGTGCCGTATGATGAGGGGTGTTTGAGTGTTCCGGATATTTACGGCAAAGTTTATCGTCCGTCCGTTGTTATTCTGCGTGCGACTCTGCTTGACGGCAGTAATATTGAGTGTGAATGCGGCGGACTGCTCGGTCGGTGTCTGCAGCATGAAATAGACCATTTGGACGGTTATCTTTTTGTTGACCGTATGAATGAGGATGACCGCAAAAATCTCAATTTCAAACTTTTCCGTCTGGAAAAAAACGGTAAAAAACATAACTTTGAACGCCCATGCAAAAAATAGAAAAAATTTCTTTCCTGCAATCTGTTATATCAGTTTGTGCCGGTCGTGAGATTTTTAAGAAATTGAAATCTCAGGCTGTTTGGCGTACATTGGTGCATTTTGTTTTTCTGGCATTCATCTGCAGTTGTTTCATTATGATCGCAGGGCATGAGGAGATGCTGAAAGAAATCGAAACTCCGCTGCAGTCATTTGAAAACAGTGCTGGCGGTATCGTTTGCAAAAACGGTGCATTTTATCCGTCAAAAGATCCGGAAAAACCGTATGAAATAATGCTTGCTCCCAAATTCAAGCTCGTTTATTCTCCCGATTTGAATGTATTTCAAAGCAATTGGATAAACAAAGATGGAACGACATTTCTCTGGTTCCCGCGTTTCTGGTGTTTTACTGTAACATCTCCTGCACATTCGACGGTGCAGGTATTGTCAGGTTTCCCCGACTCATCGTGGCAGGACAATCAGGAGTTTTCCGATCGTGATGCTCTGATGGAATATCTCCGCAAACGCAGTATTGAAGCGGAGAAAAAAACTTACAATCATGATGCACGCACGCTTATGGTCAGCCGTATTGAGATCGAAAGGCTGTATCTCGGTATCAGATTTTTCTACTACTGGTTTGAATTTTGTCTTCAGGCATTGGTTCTGACGGTTCTTTTCAGTGTATTTTACCGTTTTGTCGGCGGCAGAAATTACAGCAGCCTCAAATTCCGTGAAATTTTCTGCTGCGGATTTTATGCCTCTATGCCGCCTATGATCGTTGCATCGTTTTTTCCGGCACTTGATCTGCCGTTTTTTAAATTCACGACAATTTTTGCTGTCGGTTATTTGATTTATCTCATCTGTGTCCTCAATTCTCTTGAAATTGCGGCGTATGAAGAGAAACGGAGTAAGTAATAAGGAGGATTATATATGGAAAATGCAAACTTTTTTAAAACTCCGACATGGTATTCCATGCTGGCAAGCAGAACGTTTCCGACTACTTTTGTCAAACTGCATCCTGATGCAGTGAAAGCTCTTGCCGACGGTATTGAATCTGATGAAAATTCTGAATCTCCCGTAAATACGGCGATAAATGATCTCAAAGGTGCGATGTCATTTGTTTTCGGCAATTCATTTGTTTTTGCTGACTGCTGTGCGCCGACGGATACGGAACGCTTCCTCAATAAGAATGGTGCTGTTTATTCGGCGGAATCCGCATGGCGTAATCTTGCGTCAAGTGCCAAAGTCCGCGCCTGTGCTGCGGCAAATGAAATTGAATATCTCTGCATCCGTCCCTTCCGCCGCATGAACCGCACCCGTGAATTCAGATTGTTTATATACGAGGGAAAACTTTCTGCGATGAGTCAGTATCATCTGATCCGTCACTTCCGCCGTTTGGAGGGTGTCAAGGACAATTACTGGCAGCTGGCAGAAAAGTTTGTGCAGGATATTATCTGGATGCTTCCGGTCAAAACATTTGTTATGGATGTGTATTTTACATCCGAAAATGAAATATTGGTTATTGATCTCAATCCGTGGGGCGAGCCGACTGATCCTCTGATGCTCAATACATGGGAAAGAGACTGGGAAAAGGTTTCTGGTATTGTTCTGATGCCGCCTCCGATCAAAGTTTCGGGTGATGTCAATATTTCTTTTTAATTTTTTCGCCTCATTATTTGCTTTTTTGCAACTTTGGTTTATATTAAGGTGTTGGTCAGATGCCGGAAAGACCATACTCCGGCAATGATATTGAAGTTGAATCACGAACCCAAGGCTATGCATTGAGTTGCATTAAACATTGTCCGTGATACCGCTTGTCCCCTGACGCAGGTTGCCGGGATGTGCGGTATTGAAATTTGAAGACGACACCGGAAACCTTCCCCCCGGGGATTGACAGATAAAATTGCAGAACAAAAGACCGCCGACTGAAAATTATGATTTTCTGTTGCTGTTTATCAAGGTCGATATTTGTGTGTATTTCAGTCTTGTGCCGAATTGTTCCATGGGGCAAGATTTCCGTTGCCGAACATTTTCAGCGGTATATACCGGGAAAGGCAGCTAAAAAATGTTTCAGATTTTTTATAAAAATGACGAAAATCTGCGTCAGTTGAGAAATATTCAGCCGGGTGCATGGGTGAATATTACTTCCCCCTCCGGCGCAGAAGTCGAAGCAATCAGCAAACTTCTCAATATTCCTTTGAGTATGCTTACCGACCCTCTGGACGAAGATGAACGCTCCCGTATCGAAATTGAAGATGACTATCTGCTGATACTGCTCCGTGTGCCGTATTTTGTCGGCGAAGAGGAAGTTCCTTTCAAAACCGTACCTCTGGGTATTATTTACGGCAAAGATTTTGTAGTTACGGTCAGTTCGCGCACGCCCGCCATTATTCAGGATTTCATCCAGGGCAGGGTCAAAAATTTCAATACTGCCAACCGTGAACGTTTTATTTTCCAGATTTTCTACCGTGCGGCACTGCTTTTCCTGAATTACCTGAAAGAGATCAACATCCGCAGTCAGGAGATTGAAAAAGAGTTGCAGAACGCCGTCAGCAACAATGAACTTATCAGATTGCAGCTGCTTGAAAAAAGTCTGGTTTACTTTACCACAAGTTTGAAGGCTGATGAAATAATGATCGGCCGCCTCGCAAATATCAAGCAGTTCAAAGTTACCGAAGATGATGAGGACCTTTTCGCTGACGTCAGCGTTGAATACCGTCAGGCATTGGAAATGGCAAATGTTTACAGCAACATTTTGAACGGTATGACCAATACTTTTGCTTCGATTATTTCCAATAATCTGAATCTGGTCATGCGTATTTTGACTTCATTGACGGTGATTTTGATGCTGCCGACTTTGCTTACAAGCATGTACGGCATGAATGTCGATCTGCCGATGAAAGATCATCCGCTGGCGTTTTATGTCATCATGGGCGTCAGTCTGGTGCTTGCAGTCGGTGCAATCATAATCATGATCAAAAAACGGTGGATTTGATACGGACAATGATCGAACCCGGTGCAAAAAATTTTTTCGTGCGCATATTCTGGCTGATAATATTGCTTGCCGGGCTGTGCATGATGTTTCAACTCTGGAATCTGACAGATCGTGAATTATCACAGAATGAGGGGCTTTTTGCCGCCTTGGCAAGTGAAATGAATATGCAGTCGCCGATGTGTGTCGCTCACGGTGTCGGAATCAAAAACCGTTTCTTCCTGTATCCGCTTGTATGTTCTGTCCTGCACAAAAATACATCATTGCCGTTGAGTGATGTTTTGCGTTATGTCAATATATTTTTCATGGCGGCGACGGCAGTTCTGCTGGCGATAACATCAGGATTTACCCGTAATTTCAAAGCGGGGGTGATAGGATGTGCGTTTTTCTGTGCCAATATTTTTACTTTGTATTCTTCATTGTATGCCGGATCGCAGATGATGAGTATGTTTTTTCTTTTTGCGGCGCAATGTGCATGGATTTATTTCGGTTTTACCAAAGGGCGTTGGAACTCGGCATGGGTATGGAGTATGTTTCTGCTGAGTTTCGGTTTTTTGAGCGGCGGTGTTAAAATTCTGATCTATTTCTTTCTGCCGATGTTTTTTCTGCACCGTCCGCTGAAATTTTCTTCAAAGATCAACCGCAAAGGTTTTGCTTTCGGCATGATATTGCTTGGTGCGGCGTTTTTGAGTTGGGTTTTGCCTCATATTCTGCATTCAAGGGATATGGCGTGGGATTATATTCCTTTTGATCATCCGGGATTCGGCAGTTATCTTCTGAATATTGTTAAATTTCCGGTAGAGTTACTGCTTTTGCTGCTGCCGTGGACATTTATTTTGTGGATACCGTTTTGTTCTGCATTGCATCCGTTGGACAAAAATCCGATATTCAGCCATTATTTCCGCATAATTTTTGTATTTGATTTTGTTTTCATTCTGCTTAATCCATTCAGTACGGCGGAGGATTTTATTTTCACATTGCCGCCGCTGGTGCTGCTTACGGCGATAACTTACGATACGGCGGTACGGCGTTATGCTGTTGAAATCAGACGTATGACGGCTCTGTGCGGTTATATAAGTGCGATTCTGGCGGCGGTACTGCTGGCGTATTGTTTTTTGCCGCATGAGGATTTGAGCCGTTATGTATCATGGCTGCCGCTGACGGGGGGCAAAGAGGCTCTTTTCGGAACGGTGCTTGCCTTTTTCGGATTGGCTCTCTGGAATTACCATTATCGCAGGCAGGGGCAGATTTGGATGCTGTTGTTTCTGACTGCGTGTGCGATAGGAATATTTTGCCAGCATACATTTATCCCGGTGAATAATGCCGACCGCAGCCGCACGGCACTCGGACGCAGTATTTTTGAGGCGATAGAAAAAGACGGCACCAAAGATGCGGTGATCTACAAAAATGATATTCTCGACCTTTACAGCGAATCTTACTATATGCAGAAAAGTGTCAGAAAAATCAATAACCTCAATAATATCGACAAAAAAGCTCCCGTGATTTATCTGCTTACAACCTCTTTTCCGCAATACCCCGAACGCACCTGGAAAAATCTTTATGAAACTACTTACCGTGGTCATAAACTTTACCTCTACCGCGGCGAAAAGGCAAAACGCCGTGAGCTTATCAACCGCCGCAATCATGAAAATGCAAGCGGAGGTGCAGAATGAATCAGACTCCTGTGATAACTCAGTTTTCAAAGGATGAACTTGCCGCATTTCTGCAATCAATGGGCGAACCCCGTTTTCGTGCGGCACAGGTTTTTGATTGGATTTACAAAAAAAACGCCGCATCATGGGATGATATGAGCAATCTTCCTAAATCTCTGCGGCAGAAGTGTGCAGAGTGTCTGCAATTTAAATCAGTGCGGGAACTTGAATCGGTGAAATCTGATGACGGAACAGAGAAAATTCTGCTTGGTCTTAATGATAATGAATGTATTGAAATGGTTGTTATCCCCGCTGAAAAACGAATAACTTTTTGTTTAAGCACGCAGGTGGGATGTCCTGTCGGCTGTCTTTTCTGTGCCAGCGGCAAAAACGGATTGGTCCGCAATCTTGCCATGCATGAGATCATCGGTGAATTTCAGAGCGGATGTGCGAAAATCGGCAGACTGCCTGATAATATCGTTTTTATGGGGATCGGTGAAGGTTTGCTCAATTTTGAAAATCTTATCGGGGCTGTCGATCGTCTGACTTCGGATGAATATTTCGGTATGGGGGTGCGGCGGATCACGGTTTCCACCAGCGGTTTTGTTCCGGGGATGCTCAAATTGGCGGAACTTGGCAGGGAACTTAATCTGGCAATTTCTCTGCATGCTCCGAATGATGAGATACGCAGTAAAATAATTCCCGGTAAACTCCGCTATCCGATAGATGAAATCATGGAAGCTGCCGATGTTTACAGAGAGAAGTGCAACCGCATGGTAACTTTGGAATACACTTTGCTCAACGGCATAAATGATTCTGCGGATTGTGCCTCCTCTCTGGCTGAAATTGCCCGCCGTCATCATGCCAAAGTCAATCTGATTCCTTACAATGATACCGGTTCGGAATTCAGGCGGCCGGCACAGAAAGTCATAGATAAATTTGAGCATATTCTTGACCGGGCTGGAGTTGCGGTTTCCGTCCGCCGCGAAAGAGGTTCTGATCAAGCAGGTGCATGCGGTCAGCTCCGCAACAGCGTAAATCAAAAATATTCTGATTTGTGATTTTCATTTGCAAAATGCAAATGATGATAAATTTTTTTAAATGGAGGTTTTTTTATGAAAAAGATATTATTTTTTGTGTTGCTTTGCGGATTGAATTTTTCTTTTGCGGATACGGTAAAGCCTGAAATCGCAAAGATGGCGGTTTTTGCGGATAATACGGTTTTTGTTGCGGGGAAAGCTGTTTTTTCGAAAGATGTCAAGGAGATAAAATTTTTTGATGATACAGTTTTTTTGAAAGGGTCTTTTGCTGTCTGGCAGGACGGAATAACTTTTTCGACCGCAATGGTGCCGCAGAAAGTTTTTTCTCAAAATGTTCTCAATGATCCAAATGCCGCTTTTGCAGGTCAGTTCGTTACCGTTTCTCTCAAATCTGATACGGATAATGAACGTATAATTCAGGGCAAAGTCATTGAAATAAAAAATCCTGATGATGAATATTTTGTTTCTCCCGTACTTGCCATTGAAGAAAGGAACTCCGGGAAAATAACTTATGTCAATGTTCACAGCATTGAAACGATAAGATCAGGCAAAGCAGACTTTTTCAGTATGGTAAATCCTGCAAGATGTCAGATCTTCCGCCGTTTGAATGCAGAAAAAGAGCTGCCGTTTATCTATTCATATCTGACTGACGGAATCGTGTGGCAGAGTTCAGTTGTTCTGGACATTATTTCAAATGACCGCATGAATATCAAACACAATGCAGTGATCCGCAATAACGGCAGAAAATTTGCCTGTCCCGAATTTTATCTGGTTTCAGGTTCGCCGGAAATTGCCATGCGTAACACAGTAAGTCTTCTTTCCGCTTTCAATCAGGCGCGTCCGCGATCTGCGGCATTCCTGCAAAAAAGTGCCGCCGCAGATGCAGTTTATATGAATTCTTATTCTGCCGCAAAAGAGAGTGCGGCAGAGGAATTTATGGCATCAAGTGATGTCGTTTACCGCCCGCTCGGAGCTTTTGCCATGGAATCAGGGGAGGCGCGCATGATTCAAATTCAAAGTGCCTCCGATGTACCGTATCGCACCGCAGTCAAATGGGTCGTGCCTGCATACCGCAACTATCTCGGCAAAGTTGTAAATCATGGACGCACCAAACCTTACAATTCATTGATTTTCAAAAACACCGCTCCGACAATGCTTGACAGTGCGTCGATTTCTATTTATGCCGACGGCAGGCTTATCATGCAGAGCGTTCTTGACAGCAATACTTATGTCAATGCCGAACGCTCGATCCGCCTGTCCGATGCCGACGGGATCGAATGTGATGCTGAAGAAAAGGAAATAATTGCAAATCGTGAGCAGAATATTGCCGTCAACAACCGCCGTTATATAAGATGTACCGTTGAGGCTTTGCTGTCTCTGCACAATCTCCGCAAGGAAAAAAGTAATGTTGAGATCGAATATAACTTCAACGGCGAATTTAAAAAATGCACTGTAAATGATGTTCAAATTTCAACCGACGGCGCTTCCGTATCGCTGTTGAATCCGATGAATACACTCAAAACTTCCGTTGAACTCAATGGTAATGAGAAAAAAGAAATCAAAGTAACCTATACAGTTTTGAGTTCTCTGTGATTTAAATCATTTCCGAAACGATGCAATCAGATATTCTGAGAAATTGCAGTAAGAATTTCTGTAATCGGTTCGTGAGTATGAGCGGAGCGTGATTTCCGGCTCATTTCTGCAATTTTTTCCGGAGAAGTAATGAGCGGAGTAAGGATTTGATTGAAAGAATCGACTGAACATGCCGCATTGTCAAGGATGATCGCCCCCCCGTGTTTTGCCAGAAATTCAGCATTGTCGTACTGGTGGTTTTCTGCGGCGAAAGGATAAGGGATGAGTAATGCCGCTTTGCCGAAGAATGCAAGTTCCGCAACGGTGCTTCCGCCTGAACGGCTGACGACCAGATCGGCGGCGCTGTACATGAGATTCATTTCGGAAGAGGCGTCAAGGAGCAGGTATTCAAGTTGGCAGTTATCGTAAGCTTTGCTTGTTTCTTCAAGTTTGCCGGGCCCTGCGAGATGGATGATCTGGCAGGAGGATTGCGGCATGGTTTTAAGAAATTCCGGAAGTACAAGGTTTATTTTCTGTGCGCCCTGACTGCCGCCGAAAATCAGAAGCGTGGGGATTGAATTTTTGAAATTTTTTCCGAATCTCGAATTGAGTTCCAAGAGGGCTTCTTCTTTGGTGAATTGCTGTCTTTCTGTGATTGAGGGGCGCAGAGGCATACCGCTTACGGAGCAGGAGCATTTGACTTTGTCGGCGTTTACTGCATCGAAAGCACTCCAGAGGTGTTTTGCATAACGGCTTAAAATGCGGTTTGCTCTGCCGATCCTGGCATTTCCGTCGTGGAGATAAATCTGTTTTTTCAGCAGTTTTGCGGCGAAAATCGGCGGCAGAGAGGCAAAAGACCCCATGCCCATAACAATATCAATATTATTTTCAATAACAATTTTTCTTGCAATAAAGAATCCTTTTATCAAGCCGCTGATGAATTTCGGAATATTTTTAAGAACATGGGGATTGGGCATATCGGGCAGGGCTATCGCCTGAACTCCGCAGGCTTGGGCAATATTTTTTTGTTTTTCTGCATGGGCACCGGAGAGGAGGAGTATGACATGTCCGCCGTTTTTCTGCAAAGTTTCAGCGATACTCAATCCGGGATAGAAATGCCCGCCTGTTCCCCCGCAGCTGATTGCCATGTGTAAATTTTTGAACTGTTCATTATTCATTTTTCTTCCTCTTCGTTTTTCAATGAACAAATATTGCAGTGGCGGCAGTCAAAATCTTCCGGGGGAGTGTAAGACTCTCCGTTTTTGCGTTTTTTGCGTATATTG
>JAZRBX010000132.1:0-2829 GCA_045635285.1 Victivallaceae bacterium | reverse complement strand
GATAAATCCGCCGAGAAATCCTCCGACAACACCTTTGAAATGGCGGCTTGTAAATGATCCGCCGCAATCAGGCGCAATCTGCAAACGGAAATTATTGCTGAAAAGCGACGCACAAAACGCCCCTGTCATCATGAAAAAAATAAATACAGTACAATAATCAAACGGCACTGCCCTCGGCTCGCCGCTGTCAATGGATTTATTGCAGAATTCATTAGCCGCCGTCATCGCATCGCCCATGCCGACTGTATCATTCAGAATATAAATGCTCAAAAGCACAATAAATGCCAGCATGACTCCGCTGAAATAAAAAGGCCATTTTGTATTGAAAATTCCCATTCAAACCTCAATAATAAAAACGCATTTCCCATTCAGCATCAATCACTTCGCCATTCAGAAACGATCTGCCGTAATCACGCTGTGTATCAATAAGCATAACAGATTCATCCGCATTAATCCGCAGAATTTTCAATACTGCCCTGCCATTGACAAGTTTACACGGAACAGCAATATTTCTGTTGGCTTTATCGGCACGCCACAAAAGTTTGCGGCCGTTCACTTCCAATAACAGTGCATTGTAAATCGGAGCGATGGTCAATACGCCCTGCGAATCAGACGGAACTCCGGCAAAAGTTTTTTCAATAACATCTCCCTCCCTGATCGGGATTGCCGCTCTGCCGCCGAAATTTATCGGTCCGTTATCAAAAGCGACATGCTTGCCGTTTTCCGCAATAATATGAGTTCCGTCGGGACGCACGACACGCATGATATATTTTTCACAGAATCGGTACGCATCAAAAAGAAAAACCGCAATATAAACTGCCGCAATGAGCGAAATTACAACACCTTTAAACTTTTTCTCACGCAGTTTTTCATAACTTTGAACGGCAAAAATCCCCCCCATTACCGCCATTGTCGGCAAAATCGGTGCACGGAAACGGGCAAGATTATAGAACATGGAAATTGAAAGTCCGTAAAAAATTATATTGGAAATAAGCACCAATCTGCCGAAATCCCGCTCCTTGAAAGCACTTTTTACATTATAAAAAATACCGCCGATACACAAAATCAGAATCCAGCCCACCCAGCCGAAAATATTGTTATGAAGCCATTTGCCGCCATGCAGCGGATAATTTACATTATTGGAAATGTCTGCGCTGTCATAAAAAAGTATCACTTTGCGGAATGTAAGTTCAAGATACGCAAGAGGTTCTGCAAAAAAATAATCCATTATCTGAAACGGAACGCTCCGTTCCTTTTCTCTTGCCATGAAAACTTGATAACTTTCCGGATATTCCAGCCCGCCGGGAGGCGCTTCAGGTGTATTGCCGAGAGCCAGAACCGCAGAAGACGCCGTCGAACTGCCGCAAAGTCTGCCCTCCTGAATCGAATTATAAATCATGAAAGGCAGCTGAACTGCAATCGCAGCAGCAATCAAAACAGCAATTGAAGCCAATGCTTTTTTTATCTTCAACTTCCACAACATCAACGGGATAAGCCCAACGAGCATAATATAAAGATTGCCTCTTGCCGCACACCCTGCCCCCAGAAAAACACCTGCATAGATCCAATAACGCAAACGCTCCTGCTCATCTTTGCAAGCACGGATCAGGAAAAAAGTGAACATGCTGACAAGAAACGTCTGCAATGTTGCAATTTTATGGAACGGCGTATAAAAAATAAGGACATTGGAGAAAAATATCAGCAACGCTGTAATTATGCCGCTTTTCTTTCCGTAAAGCATCTCTGCCGACCATGCGGCAAAAAATATTGTCAAACCTCCGAGCAGTGCCTGTACCGCGATCACACTCCATACATTTGAGCCGAAAAGCAGCATCACCGCAGGCAGAAAAGCCGCATAATAAAACGGTTGATAATAAAATGCCCCCTCAAATGTTCCGTTGACAATCTGCTTTGACAAAGTCATGTAGGTTGCCAAATCCGTTGTAACAGGTGGCGCATATACACTCCCGACACGACAACTTATCTCCCACGCCAGCAAAAGACGGAGAACTGTTCCAAGAAGTGCAATGACTCCGACAGTCCTGAAAAAAGGCGAAATTTTTGAAATCAGCTTATAAATTTGGCACCTCCTCCGGAAAAAGACAGCTGCTCATGTGATCTGTTCCATCTGCAGAAACCAGAGCCATTGAGCTTGTACGGCACTCCTCCTTTGCCATCGGACAACGGTTGCAGAAAGCACATCCGCTCCGCTCCTGATAAGGCGACGGCGGTTCTCCCTGCAAGAGGATGCGGGTATTATTCTGCGGCGTATCCGTAATTTTCGGCACCGCCGACAGCAATGCTCTGGTATAAGGATGGCGCGGGTTGCGAACGACCTCATGAGCGGGACCGGATTCAACGATTTCTCCGAGATACATGACCATGATAATGTCACTGATATGCTCAACCACACTCAAGTCATGAGCGATAAATATAAAAGAAATACGACTCGTTTTGCGAATTTCACTCAAAAGATTTATAATTGACGCCTGCACACTCACATCAAGTGCGGAAACCGGTTCATCCGCAACGATAAGTTTCGGCTGTACCGCCAATGCTCTGGCAATACCGATCCTCTGCCTCTGTCCGCCGGAAAACTGATGCGGATAACGGTTCAATGCCTCATAATTCAAGCCGACGGATTCAAGCAGATTTACGATCCGTTTTTCTCTCCATGTTTCATCAAGTTTGGTATGAAGTTTCAAAACTTCATCCAAAGCTGCATGAATAGTCATCCTCGGATTGAGGGAGCTGTACGGATCTTGAAAAATCATCTGGAAATTTTTGCGGAATTTCCGCAACTTACTGCCCTTTAAAGATTTAAGATCG
>JAZRBX010000131.1:0-5834 GCA_045635285.1 Victivallaceae bacterium | reverse complement strand
ACATGGCTACGATCCGACTTCCATCATTTGGAAATAGTTGTACTTTTTCGGGAGGAGGCAATCACGCCCCCACCGAAAACAGTACAACTTCTTCTTTATAGTCAGAACAGAATGTTTTTATTTTTTATGGTATTAAAATATAATACCATTTTTTCGTTTTTTTATTTGATTTTGCATAAATTGTGGTTTATATTAAACAAAATTGCAAAAGCAATAAAAAAAGGAATATATTATGAACAGACTTTCTCTTAATGGTGATTGGCAGGTGAGCTTTTCTCATCCGGAAACAAATGAATTTCATTCTATTAATGCTCAAGTGCCTGGTAATATTGAACTTGATCTTGCAAGAGCAGGGTTGCTGAATGAAGATCCGCTGGCTTGCGACAATGAATTTACCTGCCATTGGGTAACTCTCGTTGACTGGGATTTTGAGAAAGAGTTTGTCTTTGACGGTATGCCGGAGAATAAAGTCAAAGCGATGCTCAAATTTGACGGCATTGATACGGCGGCTGACATTTTTCTCAACGGCGAGAAAATCATGTATTGTGAAAATATGCATATTACGCACAGCAAAGATGTTACAGATTTGCTCAAAGTCGGGGTCAATAAACTTCTTGTGCGTATTTATGCCCCTGAAATAGCTGCAAGAAAATATCATCATACAGCGTTTTCATTTTCTCCGCGGATGGATTCACTCTATTTGCGTAAAGCAAAACATGAATGGGGCTGGGACAATTCTCCACGCCGTCTGACTGCGGGAATCTGGCGTGATGTTTCGATAGAATTTCTTGATGCGATCCGTTTTGAATCTCTTTATGTGGCAACGGACTGGATTGATTACAAAAATGACAAGGCGTACATTACCTGCCATTACCGATTTGAAACACCCGACCGTGATCTTACTCAATATTCTCTGACTGCACGCATGGTGCGCAACGGCAAAACCGAGATGGAATATACCGGAGATGTCCGTCATACCAACGGCATGTTGTCTTTGTCCAGAATTGCACTGGAACATCCGGCATTGTGGAATCCTGTCGGATTCGGTGAACCCAATTTGTATGATTTTATTCTTACTTTGAGCAAAAACGGTGAGGTCGCCGCTGAAATAAAACAGCGTGTCGGTATCCGTATGATACATTTGGAACGCACTGAAACTACTGATGCTGACGGTAACGGAGAATTTCAATTCTACTGCAACGGTCAGAAAATTTATATGCGGGGAACCAACTGGAAGCCGCTTTCTCCCTATCATTCACAAACTCCCGAACGCATGCAGAAAGCTCTGGCACTTGTTGAGGAATGCAACTGCAATATGATTCGTGTCTGGGGCGGAGGGATTTATGAGGATCATGAATTTTTTGATTTCTGTGATGAACGCGGCATCATGGTCTGGCAGGATTTCATGCTTGCCTGCGAATTTCCTCCGATGGATGACTTTTTCTGTGAGAAAATGTATGAAGAAGCGGCATTTATCATTCAGAAACTCCGCAATCATCCGTCGCTTGCCCTCTGGTGCGGCGATAATGAAAACGATATGTTCTGGGGCGGTAATGCAGGACGTACTCTGCCGCCGTCAAGCTGCCGTATCACCCGTGAGGTTTTCCCGAAAGCGATCAAAGAATTTGACCCGTGGCGCGATTATGTACCGAGTTCTCCGTATATTTCAGATTTGGCGGTTGACCGTTTCAAAAATCAGTTTGAAAGCATGGCAAGCAGTATAAAATTTGCTCCGGAACAGCATGTTTACTGCGGCAGTTTGCCGGAGGGAGGATTCCGTGAATTCATGCGAAGTTCCGTAGCACATTTTTCCAGTGAGATCGGACCTATTTTTGTCAATGCCATGTCAGAAGATCCTGCAATTTATGAGCGTGAACTACCCCGTATTAAACGCCTGTGGGATATAGAACCTTCAACCTTGCCGATACCTAATGACAGTATTCATCAGAATGATCGTTATTGTGCAAATTGGTGCAAAGCGGTCAAATCGGTAACATTCAAGATGTTCGGCAGAGATTTTTCACCTGAAAATCCCGAAGAATTGTGCAAAGCAGTCAATTTTTATGTCGCTGATCTTTTCAAATATGCCATTGAATCATGGCGTATTCAGAAATTCCGTCGCACCGGAATTTTGTGGTGGTCCTTGCTGGACATGTGGCCGATGGCTTTCAATTATTCTATGGTCGACAGCAATTTTGTCAAAAAATTTCCGTTTGAAAGCATCCGTCTGTCGCAACAGCCGTTTGCGCTTATGGGCGAAGAACCGATGTATGCCGGAGTCCCGAAACTTTATGCCGTTAATGATACTGCATTTATTCAGAAAGGCAGTTATAAAGTTACGGATATTGACGGCGTAGAAATTGCCTGCGGCGAATTTGAAGTTGAACCCAACGGCAAAGAGATTATCGGCAGACTGCCGATCGCTCACAAGGAAGCCTGCTTCATTGAATGGGAATGCGGTGAATTTTCAGGCAGAAATTATTTTATAAATTACAGCGAACCGTACGATTTCGATTACTGCACTGCATTGATGGAAAAAGTCCGCAACTTGTAAAAAATGATACTGAATATCACTTGATATTTCAGCAAAGAGCCGAATTTTTTACAAGACTTTGGAGAAGAATTCACGGATTCTGGGGTTATTGCTGTTATTGATAATTTCATCAGGAGTGCCGTCGGCGCTTATTTTGCCGTGATCCATGAAAATTATGCGGTCGGCGACTTCGGCGGCAAATCCTATTTCGTGAGTAACGACGATCATGGTCATACCTTCAGCGGCGAGTTCTTTCATGAGAGAGAGGACTTCGCCGACCATTTCAGGGTCGAGAGCGGAGGTCGGTTCATCGAAAAGGAGAACATCGGGTTCCATTGCCAAAGCACGGATAATGGCGATACGCTGTTTCTGACCTCCGGAAAGTTGTGCCGGGTATGCATTGTTTTTTTCAGCGAGTCCGATACGATTGAGCAATTCATCGGCTTTCTTATTTGCCGCTTTGAGTGTCATGCGGTGAGTTTTAACGGGAGCGAGGGTTATATTTTCTTTGATTGTGAGGTTGGGGAAAAGGTTGAAGTGCTGAAAAACCATACCGACTTTGCAGCGGAACTTATTGATATTGACATGTTTTGCAGTAATTTTTTTGCCTTCAAAAATGATTTCGCCGGAGGTCGGTTTTTCCAGAAGATTCAATGAGCGGAGAAATGTACTTTTGCCTGAACCTGACGGTCCTACGACAAAAACGACTTCACCGCGTTTGATAGTTGTACTTACATCATCAATGGCGGCAAGCTCATTGAATTTTTTTACGAGATTGCGGATTTCAAATATAGTTTCACTCATTTTGTTTCAACCTTTTTTCCAGAATTCCGAGAAGTTTGCTCAAAAACACAACAACAACAAGATATATCAATGCCACTGCAATCAGCGGCATGAAGGCATCGTATGTCTGACTGCGGATGATGTCGCCGCCTTTTGTGAGGTCATGCAGGGCGATATAGCCTGCTACACTTGTTTCTTTGAGCAGAACGATAAATTCATTGCCGAGAGCGGGAAGAACATTTTTGAATGCCTGCGGCAGAATGATATATCCCATTGTCATATTGTAGCTCAAACCGAGAGAGCGGCCGGCTTCCATTTGTCCTTTGTCGATAGACATGATGCCGCCGCGGATGATTTCCGCTACATACGCTCCGGAATTGATACCGAAAGCGATAATTGCAACAACGATTTTGTCGATATTGACTGAACCGAAAATCACAAAATAGATGATCAACAGCTGAACAACAACCGGAGTTCCGCGGATGACAGTCAGGTACAAGCGGCAGAAAAAGTCAAGGAATTTCATTTTACCGGTCTGATCTGCCGTACTGCGGATGATTGCCACGGTAAAGCCTATCAGAATTCCGAAAAACAGAGCACCGAAAGTGATTATCAGAGTGTTCCAGAAACCGTTAAGCAAATAACGGTAACGGCTGTCTTTGACAAAATTCAGATAAAAAGAACTTCTGATTTTACCTAAAATGCTGTGGGATTCAATAGAAATATCAGCCGTACTTTCATTATTGATATTTTTGTAAGTTTCTATGATGTCGGCAAGTTCGCCTGATTCTTTCATGATTGTAAGTACGCGGTTGAAGTTTTCCAGCAGGTGCGGATTGTTTTTATTGATTGCAAAGGCATATTCTTCATAGGTGAGCGGTTCACGCAGAACGTGGAGATTTTTATTCTGACTGATGTAGACTTCCGATGGTTCTTTATCACAGACGACGGCGTCGATTTTGCCTGCTTTCAATGCGGCGACCGCCATCGGACCGTGAGAATAGCGTTCGGGTTCGCCGATATTTTCCGTAACATAAGTATCACCTGTTGTGCCGTGCTGGACACCGATTTTTTTACCTTTGAGGTCGGCACTTCGTTTGATGTCGGAATTTACCGGAACGATGATGACCTGTTCGGAAACGACATACGGGATAGTGAAAAGCACCTGTTTTTTGCGTTCTTCGGTAACGGTGATACCGGAGGCTGCAATATCGGCTTTGCCGGATTGTACGGCGACGATGACTGCGTCGAAACTCATATCTTGGATTTCTACTTCATATCCGATACGTGATGCGACAGTTTTGATGATATGGGGGTCGATGCCGTCGATTTTTCCGTTGCGGACATACTCATAGGGAGGGAATGTCGCATTGGTAACCATTACGAGTTTGGGTTTTTCTGCGGAGTCACATCCGCAGAAGAAAAGTGCTGTCAAAGCGAAAAGAAAAATTGCAAAATATCTCATGATAAAAATCCTTAAATTGTCAATTATATAAAATACACCCGTTCAGATACTTTTGCAAATTTATATTGAAAAAATCAGCCGCAAATTATCGCCAGACTTGCGATGTCGCCGATTGCTTCACCAAGTTCTGCCGGAACTACTTGACAGACTTTTGCAGAATGGCAGAGAGCCTCTTCGCGGATGACTTTTTCCATTTCCGGGCGGATGAAATTTTCCATGCGGGCGAAAACGCTGCCGATAACGATTTTTTGCGGGTTGAGTATGTCAATGAGAATGGATAATCCGAAGCCGAGTTTCCTGCCGCTTTGTGCAAAAATTTTACATGCGTCAATGTCGTTGGCTTTTGCCGCATCTCCCAGAAGTTTGGTCGTGATTTTATCAAGATCGGCGGTAGTCTGACACCATGCTGTCGGAGCATTGTCAGCGAGTGATTTCGCCGCATAACTTTTTCCGAGCTGGGCGATACCGCCGCCCGAACAAAATCCCTCAAAGGACCCTTCTTTGCCGTAACCTGTCGGACCCTCATCTGCCAGACGGATATGCCCGCATTCTCCTGCCATACCGGAAGCTCCGCCTATGAGGTTTCCGCCGGAGATTATACCTGCTCCTAGTCCTGTTCCGAAGGTGAGAAAAATCATATCAGTTGTTCCTCTGCCTGCACCGAACTTCCATTCAGCCAAAGCACATGCGTTGGCGTCATTTTCAAGTTTTGCAGGTAAATTGAGATTTGTTTCAACGATTCTGACTGCGGGAATATCATCCCAGCCGGGGAGGTTGGGCGGTGATTGGATGATGCCTGTTTTTGAATCGAGCGGACCGCCGCAGCTGATGCCGACACCTGCAATTTCATCAAACGGTATATCGGCAATAAATTTACGGGCGATACTGCACATGGAGAGCAGACAATCCTGCGGTGAAGCGGCATCGGCAGTGGCGAATTTTTCTTTTTTGAGAATCAGGATATTTTTGTCAGCGGAAACTTTTCCGAGGATGACTGCACATTTTGTGCCGCCGATGTCAAAGCCTATTGCATATTTTTTCATAATTCAATCC
>JAZRBX010000130.1:0-2528 GCA_045635285.1 Victivallaceae bacterium | reverse complement strand
ACGGTACTGGCGCTGGAGGACTGAATTACACAGGTAACTGCCGCACCTGATGCGACAGCGACCAGAGGATTTGCGGAAAACATGCGGAGAATGCTCCGCATTTTTTCTCCGGCGGTTTGATGAAGCCCGTCACTCATGAGCTTCATCCCGTAAATAAATATTGCAAGGCCTCCGAAGACCTGCACAAAAGTTGAAATCATAAATACCTCTTGAAGTAAATGTTTTTATCTGAGATTAACCGATAAAATCAACATTTACAGCAAGGACCGGCACGGACAAAAGGTGTGTATTTGCACCCGGAAGATGTATAAACAAAATTTTGTAATGAATAAAAAGATATATTTTCCCCAAGCAAAATAATATAATCCTGCTGAAATAATATCTCAAATTCAGGAGGATATGATTTATATTGTTTGCGCAGCATCAGCCGCCGCGAACCTGAATCACGCAGGGAGCGGGAATTATAAACCCATAACTGTTCTTCGGTGTATTCAGTTTGAAAAATTTGACCTGCATACTCTTCAGCGAAAAAACTTTCTGCAAAAACCGCTGCATCTGCATCATACAGCTGATTGCCCATGCAGGATATTGCAGTAATAACAATACTTATGCCTCCGATCAGCAGAAACATGCCGACCTGACGCAAAAAATGATTATTGTATAAAATTTTATCTGCTGCAGATTTTTTCAAAAATATCTCCTTGCACTACGAAAAATATTCGTTATAATATACATCATTTTTTCAAAAAATCAATCTGTATTCAGGATTTATATCAGCAATAAATACGCAGTAAATCCTTCAAAAAATATTCAGCAGCAAATAATAAAAAACGCTCCCGTTTTTTCAAACGGAAGCGTTGCAAAAAAGTCAGAAAACTTATTTAACAGCGATAAATTTACCGCCGTTCTGTGCAGATTCATGACTTGCGGCACAAAGTTTGAGGTTATGCACACCGTCTTCGGCATTGATATAATTGCCGGAAAGAACGGATTTGGCATGATTTTCGATCAAACTCTGATAAATATTGGCATATTCAGTAACCTGAACGGTTTCAACTTCGCCGAGAGTGTCTTTTTCCAGACGGATTTTAATGGGTTCGCCGGGATGACCGGAGAGCTGGAACATGGCACCGTAACTGCGGAGAGTTGATTCAGAACCGTAGATTTCATAACCGAGATTGGTGAGAGTGCCGCCGAGACCGCCGCGGAGTTCAGAGAAAGCGGCTTTGACGGAACCGACCATGCCGGATGCCATTTTGAACTTGATATAAGCACCGTCTTCAGCTTTGATATTCATCATTTTGGGCAGATAAACAGCACCGACTTCGACGATGGTATCGTTGAAAATGTATTCAGCGACATAGAAGCAATGGCTGGCAACGTCGCCGATGGGACCGCCCATTTCGTCGATGTTGTTGCAGCGCCATGTTTTGGCTTCATCTTCGGAGAAACCGTAAGCGAATTCCATGTGGAAGCAGCTGTCATTGACTGCACCGAGTTCGCCTTTGGCAACGATTTCTTTAGCCTTGATGGTCCATGCGTTGTAAACCATCATGTGGTCAACGGTGAGAGAAACATTGTTTGCTTTGGCGCAATCGACCATTGCCTGTGCATCGGCGACGGAAGTTGCGACGGGTTTTTCAACGATGACATGCTTTTTGGCATTCATGGCCTGAATGGCAAGTTTGGCATGAGAGAGGTTGTTGGTGGCGATGTAAACAGCATCAATGCTGTCATCAGCAAGCAATGCTTCGATGGAATCGTACCATTTCAGACCGAGAGCTTCAGCGGCATCTTTGCGTGCAGGATTGAGGTCAAAAGCACCGACAAGTTCAGCAAATTCCAGAGGCTGGAAACGGCTTTTATCGCAGGCATAACCTTCCTTGGCCACACGGTTTTCAGCAATACCGCCGAAACCGATCAAAGCATATTTAACTTTAGCCATAATAATTTTCCTTTAAAAATTAACAGGTTTTCAGAAAAAGAAAACTTTTTGCAATCTTTCTTTTCTCAAAAAAATCCGTGTCGGCAGAACCGGCACGGATTTCGGAAACAAAAGTTTCAACTTACTTCATGTAGGCAGCGGCGACTTTCTTGAAAGCGTCGATCATAGCCTGGGTGTGTTCTTCGGTGTAAACCGGGTGAGTGAAGAAGCTGATGGTGCGGTCGGTCATCCAGTTTGCCATTTTGCAGTTGAACTTGGAGTAATCGATGTCGCGTGCTTTGGGATCGCAGAAAGGATATTTTGCGGTACCGAAACCGTTTTTGTCGGTGTAAGCCTGTTCTTTGTACATTTCGGGCCAGAGAACGCTGTAGACGGGAACGCCTTCGGCTGCGATAGCTGCGATGAACTGTTTGGTGTCAACGCCGTCTTTGAATTTGTCAGTGTCGAGGACGAAGGGAGCCCACCAGAAGGAGTTCTGACGTTCTTCGGTATCGACGGGAGCATATTTGACCAACGGATGATCTTTGAGCTGGGCGATGAGCATTTTGCCGTTACGGATACGGTTTTTGAGGTTGCAGTCGTC
>JAZRBX010000129.1:0-5041 GCA_045635285.1 Victivallaceae bacterium | reverse complement strand
TCCGGGATATGCCGCAACTGGAGCCTGCAGATAATTGCTCCACCAGAGCGGAATACCTTTTCTTGTTTCATAAACCTCTCCTGCCATCGGGAACATCATCATTTTGAGAATGCGGTAGGCTTCGTCGATTTCGCCGTGTTTGATCAATGCGGCACAGAGCATCATTGAGCCGTGAGTGTAGCATGAACCGTTTTCACAACAGCCGGGGCGTTTGGCGGATTCTCTGCCGATACCATCACGCTCAACCATGAACGGAGGACCGTAAAGCATCGGACCGTATTCTGTAATACAATGTTCGGCAACCGCTTTCATGGCACTGTTGCGGCGTTCCAGAGTATCGGCTTCAGCGAGGACTGCCCAAGCCTGAACAAGCATACTTACATTGGCATCGGGATCAGAAGCAGTACAGAATTTGACGCCGTCATCGGTAATACCGCGAACATACCATGCACCGTCCCAAGCGTTTTCAGCAACAGATTTTTCAACATCGACAGCACCTTTAAGTACTCTTTCGGCATCGGCTTTTCTGCCGATCATTTCCAGAAGAGGTGCAAATTCTTTACAGGCTTTGATAACTGCCATTGAGGTCCAGACGGATTCACCGATACCGTTACGTCCGGCTTTTTCCAGAGGATCGCTCCAGTCGCCGTCAACGAAACGGACAAGTCCGTTAATACCACGGTTGCTCAAGGTCCACATCAAACCGTCAAAAATTGCTTTGCCGACGGTGATTTCTTTTTTGCGGTCCTTGTTGTAAATAACTTCATCAAGAACTTTTATATCTCCGGTTTCTCGGACATAATAACCTGCGGCGATAGCATACCAGCAGCCGGCATCATTGTGGCGGAGAAGCATATCATGAATAACCGGAGCCTGCGGAGTTTTGCCGGTAACACGGGGAACAAAACCGTCCTTTTGAGTACATTCTGCAAGTTCAATCAATCTTGAACGCATGCAAGCGGTATTGATATGCATAAAACCCATGGCATCCTGCAAGTTGTTGCGCCATGTATGATAAGGAGTGCCTCTGCCGCTCAAATTCTGATGAGTAAGCTGCAAGCGTGTCCAAATGTTCAAAGCCGCATTGATTCTGTCATCCGGAGTTTTGATTGTGCCGCCGGTAAGAAGTTTTTTGTAGTAGCGGTCATTGGCGTTCAATGCGGAAATGATTTTCTTTTCGCTGTTCCAGATTTTGGCGAAAGCAACTGCATCTTCTTCGCTGTCAACGATACCATTGGCAAGGTAGATCGTAACTTTTTCGCCCGCATGCAACGTTACATGAAAACGCATCGCCATAAGCGGATCGCCCAAGGCACAGGCAGGACAGTTGTTGAGTTCTTTTTCAAACAAAACTGCTGATCTTTCAAAAGGTCTGACCCCGCCGACAAAATCCATTTCAGAACCGCACCAGCTCGATGCAGGATAAGTGGCAGTGAAAAATGATGCATACTTATTGGCAACACATTCACTGTGATAACGACGGAAAATCACAGAGTTACTGTCTTTGTCAAAATAACTTGCATCCAACTGCTGACTGTTGTCCTTGCCGATGATTTTGGTGTGCATGACAGCGGTAAGGTCAAGTGTTTTGGCTGTTTTGTCTTTGTTGACAAGAATAAGTTTATTGACTTCAGTAGTGCTGTCAGGATCAATCGTTACTGTAAGTGATGATGATACTTTGTTGTGTTCAACTTCAAAAATCGAACGGCCGGGCAGCATGCGGCACAAAGACTTTTTCGCTTTGACAGGGGCTTGATTACAGCTCAATGACCAAACATCTACGCCGTCAGAAAGAAAATAATCTCTGCCGTCGCCGACATGATTTTCTTCATAGTTGTAAAAAGTTTTACCTCTGCCGTTCTGACCGACAAGCGTGTAAAAAAGACCGCTGCGGTCATAAATATAGTTCTCCCATGGATAAGGTGTTTCCTGATCGGTAATATGAAGTTCACGATAGTTATCTGTGAAATAACTCCATTTATTTACATCTGTTTTTTTCATACAAATTTCTCTTTTTTGAAAAGTTTTTTGATTTAAAACTTTATAATATATTACTTGATTTTAAAAAGTTCAAGTTTTTCCACAAAAACTTTTCCGGAAACTGCCCCTGAACCGTCCCCGAAACTGAATGCGGGACTTTGGGTATCAATAACAATGTTTTTGGAATCAATTATTTTGCCATCGACCCAGACGGTGAAATCACCGTTGGCAGGATTGAACAAAACAGCGATTTCATGGTCGGTATTGCTTTTGATTGCAGAGGTGCGCAAAGTTCCGTAGCCGCCGATGACGATTTTGCCGGGAGCGACGAAATAAGTAAGAGATCTTGTTTTGGTACTGCCGCAATCAAGTGAGAAGTAAACAGCGCCGGATGCTGCAGGAGAAACTTCTTTGATGTTGATTTTGGCTTTTGCCAGATATGAAGCATCATCTTTCAGAAGTTCAGCGGTATTGAGGACTTTGAAAATGGCATAATTGCTTTTTCCTTCAGCACCGTTGTCGATAAAAAGTTTTCCGTTTTCGACCTTCAATGCATCGGGAGCATAATTGTTGCTGATTTTGGTTTTATCGATCAAATCTTCAGCGTCAAATGAGAAAATCAATTCTCCGTTATCAGGCATGGGAGCGAGTTTCGCCATGGCGGCCTTGGATTTGGCAGCGGCATCAGCAGGTGCCAAAATGCGGCTGCGCATTGCTTTAACGGCATTGCCGCTGTCCTGAACTGCAACTATACCTGAATTGCGGAGGATGTTTTCGGAATTGATATTGAGTTCTCTGAATTGAGCGTTGTCACGGATAAACATGGAAACACTTTTCAATGAAACTTCAATGAAATTGCCGTCAATAAAAATTTTACCGACAGTATCGCCAAGTTCAGCACGTACGGTGTAAGGTTCGGCTTTCGGAGCAAGCGGCAGAGCGGGCAGACCGTCATCGAAAGTAACTCCGGTGCTGTCCAAACGCATTTTGCACCAGAGACCGCCGTTGGAGAAGTAAAGAGTTACAGGTCCCCGGGCAATATCGACATCGGCTTCTGCAACGGTGTAATGAGTGTGATAAGGATATATACCGCTTTTGAGCATTTTTGCATTGTTTGCGGAATATTCCCATGAATCGATTTTGGTCGGTGCCGGCGGAGGTGTCAGACGGACCTCGACAGCCAAATCTTTCAAACGGATATTGCCTGCACTGCGGAGGATCGAAAGATTTTTCCAATAAGAAACGCCCTTGCCTGCGTCAGAGAGAGAACCGACAACGAGAGTTCTGACATTTGAATCGGGCATGGGTTCTGAAACGCCCTGCATTTCAGTAGCTTTGTCATCTGAAGATGCAAGTTTGTTATTTGAAATGACAGTTTTGTTATTGACTTTTACAGAAATTCGATTCTGCACTGTGTTGAAATTGACAGTATATTTATTCAATTTGGTGGTATCAAAAGGAACGCTTTTTTTGCCGTAAAGCAAACCGATCTGCCCTTTGCCGAAAGTTATGACTTCAACCTTGCCGTTGCATGCAAGACGGAGCGCTGCACTTTCGGGGGCATCGGTATTTTCGGTTTTGAGTTCAAATGAGATTTCAACATTTTTGTCGAAAGTATCAAGCGGATAAACCAGATTATGACAACCGATACCGTTATCGGAGAAGCGGTAAAAATTATCGACGATTTTTTCAGCTTCAGGATTGTCGGGATTGCCCCTGAAAATTCTGCGCCACGGCGGCTGATTACCACCTTTAAGCAGCTCTCTGCCGCTCAAAATAATCTGATTTTTCTTATCAACTGAATTGGATTTATTGCGGAAAACAACAGTATTGAGTCCGGGTTTCAATGCTTCGTCAGGAACGATATAACGGTGGGCGTCTCCCATGCTTCCGACATATTTCCAAACGACATTGTTTGATTTGATTTCTACTGCGCCGTAAATCCCGTCGGCGAGCAGAGTGGCTTCAACATTGACCGGCAGGCCTTCTTTGCGGAGGGCTTTCAAATCATCACCGAATTCAAGTTTGAATTCGCGGGTCTTGCCGGGAGGAAGTTCTTTGGTGGTAACAGGGCTGAGTTCGGGAAGTTCATTATATTTTTCGCCGGTGGCAAGATGAGAGGACGGACGCCAATGCACCATGCCGGAAATATGATAACGTTTATCTTTGGTGCGGATGTCTTCAAATGAAGCACGAACAGTTTTTTCAACCATCGCTTCTCCGAAAATATTGTAGAAGAAAAGTCCGTCTGCACCTGCCGCCCATGCACCTGCTTCACGGGCGAAATAACTTCTCTGGTCATGGCGTGAAAGTCTGGGCAGATTGACAAAACAGGGCATACTGATGGAGGGATAGCATTTGACATTGTACTTGTGGCAGAGTTCAATGCTCTTGCCCCAGTAATTCAAATGGTGATTATCCGCGACAAATGCCATATCAAAGGCACCTTTTTTCATCAGATTTTCCCAGTCAAAACCAATTGCACGGGAATATCCGAGGGAGTCGGGGAAACGGATGGCGATCAAAATCGGACGCTGACGTTTTCTGCCGATTTCATCGGTTTTTCTGCGGATCTGCATGAGCATATCGGTAAACATGGCACGCTCTTCATCGGAAGCTTCTGCACCGTATGCGACAGATTTAAACAACGCGATCCAGCGATAGAGGTCGATAAAAATACCGTCAATTTCGTAATTTTCTGCAACTTCTGTTACCAGATTTACGAAAAGATCACGCACTTCTTTGTGGGTAAAATCATAACTGCTCCAGTTGCCGTAACGGGGGCGTTGAGTATAACTTCCCATAAGCAGATGGGGATTGTCGCGTTTGAATTTGGCAAAATAAGGACAGGGATCAAACGGAGTATCACAGGCATCGTGAGTATCGTTGATACGGAATTCAGCAAAAACTTCAATATTGTGTTTACGGCAGTATTCCAGAGAAAGCTTGAGGATGTCTGTATTGTATTTTTTGTGCAGAATTGGAACCATGGAATAAGAATCATTGCTCAAACGCTGAATCATTTCACCGTATTTGGTGGGAATATTCATCATCTGCATTG
>JAZRBX010000128.1:0-3066 GCA_045635285.1 Victivallaceae bacterium | reverse complement strand
ATCCGCGGGTCTGGTCGAGACCTTCGGCGATGAAGTCGGCGGGGAAGTTCTTTTCAAAATGTTCTTTGTTTTCGAAGGGGTAGTGTTCCTGCGCGTAGGGCATGGCACCTGATTCAAACCAGCAGTCGAGAACTTCGGGGGTGCGGTGATAAGTTTTGCCGTCTTTTTTGATAACGATTTTGTCGATGAAGTGTTTGTGCAAATCGGTAACTTTTTCTCCGGAGAGTTCTTCAAGTTCTGCACGGCTGCCGACGCAGATGCGGTCTTCAGGATCATCATCGTTGATCCAGACGGGAATACATGAACCCCAGAAACGGTTGCGGGAGATGTTCCAGTCGCGGGCATTCAAAAGCCAGTTGGTAAAGCGTTTGCCGCCGACATGTTCCGGCTGCCAGCGGACATTTTCGTTGTTGGCAGCGAGGCGTTCATGCAAATCCTCCACACGGACATACCAGGCTTCAATGGCACGGTAAATAAGCGGAGTATCGGTACGGTCACAGAAAGGATAACTGTGTGTAATGGTTGACTGATGAACAAGTTTTCCTTCCTCTTTCAATCTGCGGATAATATCTTTGTCGCAATCTTTGCAGAATCTGCCTGCGTATTCGGGGATTTTGTCAGTGAAGTTGCAGGAAACATCCAGCGGGTCGGCGATGACATCAATGCCTGCTTCTTTGCTGACACGGAAGTCGTCTTCACCGTAAGCGGGTGCGATATGGACCAGACCGACACCGTCATCGGTACTGACATAATCATCGTTAAGCACACGGAAAGCTCCGGCTTCACGGTATTCGGCAAAGTACGGGAAGAGCGGTTCGTATGTCCAGCCTTTGAGATCGCTTCCTTTGCAGGTCGCAACGATTTCAAAATCTTCTTCTTTGCGGAAGAGAGAGCTGATACGTGCAGTTGCCATGACATAACATGCTTTGGCAGGGGCGGTAAGATCACGGACAATACTGTATTCAACTTCGGGACCTGCGCAAATGGCAAGGTTTTCCGGCAAAGTCCACGGAGTTGTAGTCCAGACGAGCAAATAGGTATCTCCCCATGCACTGTCAGCTCCGGAAAGAACTTTGACACGGACGGTAACTGCAGGGTCCTGAACATCTTTGTAGTTGCTTCCTGCTTCAAAGTTTGAGAGCGGGGTTGAAAGTTTCCAGGAATAGGGCATGATACGGTATGATTTATAAACTCTGTTCTGATCCCAGAGCTGTTTGAAAATCCACCAGATCGACTCCATGAAGTCGGGATTCATAGTTTTGTAATCATTGTCAAAATCGACCCAGCGGCCCATGCGGGTAACGGTTTTGCGCCATTCGCCGACGTAACGGAGAACCATGGAGCGGCACTGTTCATTGAATTTGTCAACGCCGAATTCACGGATTTCGTGAGCTCCGTTGATTTTGAGAGCGTCCTGTGCGAGAGCTTCGATCGGCAGACCGTGAGTATCCCATCCGAAACGGCGAGCGACATACTTGCCGAGCATGGTCTGATAGCGGGGGACAACGTCTTTGATAGTACCTGCGAGCAAGTGGCCGTAATGCGGCAAACCTGTGGCAAACGGAGGACCGTCATAGAAAATGAATTCCTGCTGACCTTTGCGCTGATCGAGAGATTTTTGGAAGGTTTGATTTTCTTCCCAGAATTTTACGATTTCCTCTTCCTGTTTGGCGAAATCGATACTGTTGGTTACTGCTTTGAACATAACGTACGACCTTTATGTAAATTAATTTTAATTGTTTAAATCTTCATGTTTTTTGCGGATCTGTTTTTGTACGGAAAAAGTATAAAAACACATTTTCACAATCCGTCGTCATACTATACATGAAAAAAGATTTTTTTCAATAAAAAAATCAAATATTTCGAGATTATTTTTCGGTTTATCTTACAGAAGATGTATTGTGTTTTGCAGAGATAAAATAAAAAAGCTCTGCTCTCATTTGAGAACAGAGCCGAAATAAAAAAGTTTACCTTTAAAAAAATCAATTCTGGAGCAGATTCATCATGTTGTTCATCTGTTCTTCGATCGAGCTGACAAGTTTCAGCTGTGAGCGGCAGCGTTCCAGATTGTGGTTGGCGCGTTTGATTTTGAAATAAGTATCTCCGCTCAAATAGTCAGTAAGGAAGCGGGTGCCGATTTCAAGAGTGATGATTTTTCCTGCATTGGCGAGGTTTTCACGCTCGGCGGCAGTCATGAAAGCACCGGCGGACTCACAAAAGCCTCTGAACAAAGCTTCGTACATATCAAAACGCATGAAAACTTTGCTGAGATTGGTTTCATCTTCTTCAGCGGGACTGGTGCATGTGCGGACCATGTCGCCGAAGTCATAAAGAGCAAGACCCGGCATGACAGTATCAAGGTCGATTACGCAAATACCTTCACCGGACAAGTCGTCAATTAGAATATTATTGCTTTTTGTATCATTGTGAGTAATGCGTTCAGGGATGTCGCCGGATTTATTCAAATTGATAAGAACGGAAGCGGCTTCTTTGCGTTCAAGGATGAAATCGATTTCTTTCTGAACATCTTTGACGCGGTTGACAACGTCATTTTTGATTGCTTCTTCAAGTAGTTCGATGCGTTTGGGGGTGTTGTGAAAATCGGGGATGGTATCGTGGAGGCGTTCACCGGGAAGATCTATGAGCTGCTGTTGAAATTCACCGAATGCGCGGGCAATACCGAAAGCCTGTTCCGGACTTTCAAGCACATCATATGCACGGGCGCGTTCAATGAAAATATATGCACGCCAGCAGTTGCCGTTTTCATCAAAAATGTACGGCTTGTTGTCGGGGGTACGCAGCAGACGGATGGTGCGTTTGCGGGTTTCGCTGTGTTGTTTCTGAATCTTTGTTAAAATATGATGCGTAACACGGTCGACATTTTCCATGACTTTGACGGGGTCTTTGAAAACATCGCCATTGATACGTTGCAAAACATAATTCAAACGGACACCGCCCTGATCGAAAGTCAGCATAAATGTATCATTGACATGACCGTTGCCGAAAGGGACACCGACCATGAAATCGCCGTAAATATTGAATTTATGAATAAGTTTTTTGAGTTTT
>JAZRBX010000127.1:0-5894 GCA_045635285.1 Victivallaceae bacterium | reverse complement strand
AAAAAAGTTGAAAAAAGTGCAAAAGTGTGTTATGTTTAGGAAATGGATTTTTGTTTGAAAGAAAAGGTCCGTTATGAAAAAGTGGTTTAATATTGAACAATAAATATATAAAAGGAAAAAGAAAATATGTGGAAAGCATTTCTTAACATCTTCAAAGTAAAAGAGTTGCGCAGCCGTCTTTTGTTTACTGCGCTCATCATCGTGCTTGTGCGTTTCGCCAGCAATATCCCGTGTCCCGGTGTGGATACCATCGCTTTGGAAAAATATATGGCGGAACTTGCCCAGAATGCAGGTGCGGGGGAAGGTCTTTTGAACATGCTCGCCCTTTTTTCCGGCGGTGCTTTGGAGAAATTTGCGATCGGTGCTCTCGGTATCATGCCCTACATCACCGCTTCAATTATCGTTCAGCTGCTCACTCCTGTACTTCCGTCTCTTGAAAAAATGAAACGCGAAGGCGAGTCAGGTCATCAGAAACTCAATCAGTACACCCGTTATCTGACCATCATCGTCTGTCTTGTTCAGGGGGCAGTTGTTGCAATGACTATGGTTGAACCCGGCCGCTTCGGTTTGCCTGCCACCAATGGTCAGCCGCTTTTCGTCGGCAATCAGCAGTTGTTTGTGGTTATGTCGATTCTGGTTCTGACCTGTACCACCATGCTTTTTATGTGGCTCGGTGAACAGATTACTGAACGCGGTATTGGCAACGGTGTTTCACTCATTATTACCATCAACATTATCGCCCGTATGCCTGATGCTGTCATCGAACTTATCCGCATGACCAAAGCAGGTCAGATCGATGCAGGTACTTCATTCAAAGTCATTCATCTGCTGCTGTTGCTGGTTCTTTTCGCAATCGTTACCGCTGCTACTATCATGTTGTCCCAGGGCTATCGCCGTGTACCTATCCAGATGGTTCGCAAAACTATCGGCAAACAGATGTCAGGCGGTTCAACTTATATGCCTCTCAAGGTCAATTTTGCAGGTGTTATGCCGATCATTTTTGCCGGTGCCATTCTGATGATCCCCGGTGCATTGTGCGGATACCTCGGCTGGTACAAAGCTGCTGCATTTTTCCAGCAGGGCAGCTGGGGTTATATGCTTACTGAAGGTGTTTTGATTTTTGCCTTTACCTATTTCTGGGTCGCCAATCAGTTCAATCCTCTGCAGATTGCAGACAACCTCAAAAAAGAGGGTGCATACATTCCCGGTATCAGTCCCGGAGAGGCAACAAGCAAATTCCTGGATTCGACAATGACCAGAGTAACTTTCGGCGGTGCGGTATTTCTGGTGGTGCTTGCACTTTTCCCGATGTTCCTCTATGTCAATTTGAAGATTCCGTTCATGGTTTCCCAATTTTTCGGTGGTACAAGTTTGCTGATTATGGTTGGTGTTACACTTGATACAGTCAGTCAGCTTGAATCTCATCTGGCGATGCGTCATTATGACGGATTTTTGAAATCCGGCAGATTGCGCAGCCGCAATTCTCATTGATTTATAAGGATTTACGGAAATGAGTGCCAATGTCATAGCTATTGACGGTCCTGCCGCTTCCGGAAAAAGTACAGTAGCCTCGCATCTTGCGAGGCTTTTGTCTATTCCGTATGTGAACACGGGAAGCATGTATCGTGCTGTAACTTATGCAGTTCTGCAGAGCAAAACCGATTATCAGGATACTGTTCAAATGGAGAAACTGCTCAACGGAACAAATCTGGAATACACCGCTGATGCAGAGGGAAATTTTGCGCTTGCATTGAATGGTGTTTTTCTGAAAAATGAGCTTGTTACACCTGAAGTCAATGCACTTGTAAGTCAGGTCGCAGCGATTCCTTTTGTGCGTGAAAAATTGAAAAACCTGCAGCGTTCACTCGCTGAAAAACAGCGTATAGTCATGGAGGGAAGAGATATTGGCAGTGTTGTTTTCCCTGATGCCCAATGGAAATTTTTTGTTACCGCTTCTCCCGAAGTCCGTGCCAAACGCCGTCTGGATCAGTCAAAAGAAACTTACAGTTCCGCAACTTTGGAAGAAATCGCACGCTCCATTGCCGAGCGTGACCGTATCGATTCACAGCGTCCGATAGCTCCTTTGAAGCAGTGTGAGGATGCGATCCTCGTCGACAGTTCCGATATGAATGTCGATGAAACTGTCGCTTTTATCGCTGAAAGGATAAAATAAATGGCATATTTTGAATCAACATATCGTGTTTCATACGGTGATACCGATCAGATGGGCGTGGTTTATTACGCCAATTATCTGGAGTTTTTTGAGCGAAGCCGCACGGAAATGCTCCGCAGTATCGGTTTGCCGTACCGTGAACTTGAAGAAAGGGGTGTGATTTTCCCCGTCCGCGAGGCACATTGCGATTACATTTCTTCTGCAAGATATGATGATTTGCTCACTTTCCGCTCATGGGTGGAGGAGGCAAGAGGTGCCAAACTCAAAGTTGCAACTGAAATTTATTGCAATGAAAAACTGCTGGTCAAAGGTTATGTCGTTCTGGTCAGTATCAACCCCGAACATAAAATAATCCGCCTGCCGTCTTTCGTGCTTGAGGCTTGTGAAAAATTGAAAAAAGAAGAGGTTTGAAAATGAAATTGTATCCGATGAAATTTATTCCGATCTACATGGTCCGCATGTGGGGTGGAACTATGATGACTGATATTCTCAACCGTGAAGTTCCGTTCAACGGGACCGACCCCATCGGTGAGTCATGGGAATTGGTCGATCGCGACGGTGAACAGAGCGTTGTCGCTGAAGGGGCACTCGCAGGAAAAACCATGGAAGAACTTATGAAGCAGTACCGCTTCGATATTCTCGGCCCCAAAGGCGGTTCTGCGGAACGGTTTCCGCTGCTGGTCAAACTCATTGACGCAGGTGAAAGACTTTCTTTGCAGGTTCACCCCGACAATGAAGCTTGTGCCAGAATCGGCGGCGGGGCACAGCCAAAAACTGAAATGTGGTACATCCTCGGATGCCGTGAAGACGGCTGTATCCTTGCCGGTCTTTCCTCCAAAGCTACCAAATCTCTCCTGCTTGAGAAAATGAATTCATCAGAAGTTGAGGAACTTCTGCAGAAATTTGATTCAGTGCCGGGGGACGGTTATTTTATCACTTCAGGCACTCTGCATGCCATCGGCGGTGGCAATCTGATTCTGGAAATCCAGCAGAACAGCGATACTACTTACCGTATCAGTGACTGGGGCAGGGTCGATCAGCACGGCAAGGCGCGTGAACTTCATGTTGAAAAAGGCATGACTTCAATCAACTTTTTCAATCATGCGGGCTGCCGCATTGCAGGTGATGTGAACAATACCAAATTCAACCGCAAGATACCGATGATCAAAGATTGTCCTTATTTCAGCATAGAAACTCTGCATTTGTGTGAAAGTTTGCAGGAAAATACAAAAGAATCAGGCAGCTTCCATCTGCTCAGCAGTGCCAAAGGTTCTTTTGTTATCAAAGCTGACGGATTGGAAACAGAGATCAAAATGGGCGAAACAGTTCTTGTTCCTTATTCGGTCGGCAGTTATGTCATTTCTCCGGTTGCAGGAGATGAAAAAAATATTCTTATTAAAACAACTTTGTAAGTACGAGGAAGGTCCTTTATGCAATTCGCATTTGTAAATGATCTGGAAAAATATTTTTCCGAAAAATATGCCATTCAGAATGAATGGAGCATCGCTGTTGAACTCTGTCCCGAAAATATGAACGGAGATTATACCGTAAACTGCTTCCGTTTTGCAAGATTTTGCAAAAATTCTCCCGACAAAATCGCCGCAGAAGCAGGAGATTTCCTCAAAGCTCATGCCGATGTCGAAAGCGTTGAAATCATCAAGGCTTTTGTCAATGTTACTCTCAAGCCCGCCGCTCTTTTCCGTGACACCGTCGGCGATATGAAAAAATTGCTCGATGACGGTCTGCTCCCCGAAAATGAACGCAAAAAAATCCTCATCGAATATTCCGCTCCCAATACCAATAAACCCCAGCACCTCGGTCATGTACGCAACAATGTACTCGGTATGTCGCTTGCTTCTTTGCTCAAACGCACAGGTAATGATGTCGTTGAGATAAATCTTGTCAATGATCGTGGTATCCATATTTGCAAATCAATGCTCGCCTATGAGCGTGCAGGCAATAACTGCACCCCCGAAAGCACCAAAATCAAAGGCGATCATCTGGTCGGAAATTTTTATGTCGAATACAACAAAATGCTTTCCGCTGAAATAGATGAACTTCGCAAACAGCGTCCTGAACTTGCCGACAAAAACAGCGAAGAACTTTTCCTCGAAACCGAAATCGGTCAGGCAACCCAGAAAATGCTGCAGCTCTGGGAGGCAAATGATCCTGAGGTCCGAAAACTCTGGAGTATGATGAATTCATGGGTTTTTGCAGGTTTTGATGAAACTTACAAGCGTTTGGGAATCAATTTTGACCATACTTATCTGGAAAGTAATACCTATTTGCTCGGCAAGGATTTGATCAAAGACGGCCTTGACAAAGGTGTTTTCTCCAAGCGTGAAGACGGCGCAGTGATTGCCGACCTCGGCAAAATGGGACAGAAAGTCGTTCTCCGTTCCGACGGCACAAGCGTTTATATCACGCAGGATATGGGAACAACTCTCAAAAAATATGAAGATTACAAGCCTGAATCTATGATTTGGGTCGTCGGTGATGAACAGAATTTGCATTTCCAGATGCTTTTTGCCATCATGAAGAAACTTGGTTACGATTGGGCGGAGCAACTTTTCCACCTCTCATACGGAATGGTCAATCTGCCGAGCGGCAAAATGAAGAGCCGTGAAGGTACAGTTGTTGATGCTGACGATCTCTTCGATGAAATGACATCACTTGCCGCCGCTGCATGTAAAGAGCATGACAGCGAAGCAGATGATGCAAAAATTGCTGAACGCGGCGAAATCATCGGACTCGGTGCATTGAAATTCATGCTTTTGAAATTCAATGCTAAAACCACCATCATGTTCGATCCGGCAGCTTCAATTCGTTTTGAAGGCGATACAGGTCCTTATGTCCAGTATGTCTGCGCACGTATCAAATCGATCGAACGCAAGGCTGCCGACAGAAATTTCTCCGGCGATGTCGATTGGTCACTGCTTGACAAAAAAGAGGAAAAAGACCTCGCTTCTCTCTGTGCCATGTACGGTTCCGTTCTTAAAAATGCGGCAGGCAAAAAAGATTGTTCACCGCTCGTTGAATATTTGCTCAATGTTGCCAAAGCATTCAACCGCTTTTATCGTGAATGTCACATTTTGTCGGACGAAACTCCTGCGGAGCTTGCCAAAGCAAGATTGCGTCTGGCTCAATGTTGCCGTGAACTTCTTATCGACGGCCTTGAAACTTTGACAATCAGCGTCCCCGACGCAATGTAAGGAATACGATGCGGGCATTTTTTTATACGGCAAATGCGGAAACAGGTGATATTGTTTCTCTGGAAAAAAATGAGCATAATCACCTTTTCAAAATCCTCCGTGCAAGAAGCGGAGAGCAGGTGCTTCTGCTTGACGGCAGGGGCAGAAAAATGCTTGCAGAGGTTTGCGGAGACAAATGTTTGAAAATTATTTCTTCCGTTCAGTGCGGAGAACCGAAACAGAAGATATTTGTTTTCACTGCCGCTCCCCGCAAACAGAAATTGGATGTGCTTTTGAAACAGTGCTGTGAACTCGGAGTTGATGGTATCGGGATCATGCAGTGTGATTATTCTGTGGCGAATCCTGAAAATATGAATCGTTTTCAGGAACTTCTTGCAGAGGGCTGTAAACAGTCGAATAATCCGTTTCTGCCCGAAATCATCGGACCTTTGAAAATGAAAGATGCAGTTGAGTATGTCAGAAAAAACGGCATGACAGGAGTTTTCGGGGCGATCCGTGAGAGTGAGGGC
>JAZRBX010000126.1:0-2024 GCA_045635285.1 Victivallaceae bacterium | reverse complement strand
GATACTCTCACTCTTAACGGTAAACTGTACACCGCCGATGCAAACGGAGAGTTTAATATCCGCCTTGCCGTAAAAACTAATTACACACTCGAACTCGGTATCAACAATGAAAGAGATTCAATGACTTACACCCTCGCCATTGCGTAAAAAGTAATTGATTGAAAATCTGCTGTGTTGCAAAAATCGCTTTTTTTGTATGAAATGAGGTTGAATATTTTTTGTTTGCAACTAATTTATAGGGAGTTGATTTTTTAATTTTCAATCAAAAGAGGAAAGTATGTTTAAAAAACTATTTCTGCCGATCGGCATGGTCTGTGCAATTCTGCTCTCTTTCGCATATCCGAAAATCGGTATCGAGATGAAAAATACTCTTGGGTCAAATATCCTGATAGTGATTATTTTTCTTATCTGCGGCTGGCGGACAAAATTCGGAGAAATGAAATTTGACCGTAAGTTTTTGCGTGATTTTTTTATCTGCGGGGTTGCCGGTTTGATAATTTTTCCGCTCATCGGATTCGATTTGGGCAAAATCTTTTCTCTTGATGAGGCGGCAATTCTCGGACTTATCATTGTTTCATGTGTGCCGCCGACACTTTCCAGCGGTATTGTCATGGCAGAAACTGCGGGCGGAAATGTTCTGCTGGCAATGATGATGACGGTTATTTACAATCTTGTCGGTGTTGTAAGTATGCCGCTTGTGATTTCCTGTCTGGTTTCGGGAAGCGGCGATATAGATACCAAGCCGCTCAAAATGTTTCTTGACCTTGTTTTGCTGGTGCTGCTTCCGTTTTTCATCGGCTGGGCAGTCAGGCAGTTCGGCAAGCTCAAAGCTCCGGTATGGACGGGGTATATTCCGTCTGCCTGTGTTATTTTGCTGATTCTCGGATTTTTTTCCGGGGCGAGAGATAAATTTTTATCTTATGACATAAAACTGCTTCTGATTGCTATGGCGGCAGGGATTTTGCTCCGCGGAATTTTTCTGGCGGTATTCTATTTCGGCGGCAAACTGTTGAAAATGAATAAGGCCGACCGTATCGGGGCCATGTTTACCGCCGGTTCCAAATCGCTTACTATCGCATTGACCATGCTGGCGATCATCGGGGCAGGGGACAGTACTTCCATTATTCCCTGCATGGTGTTTTACGCATTACAGTCGGTCATTGATTCGACGCTTGCCGCCAGACTCAAAGTATGAATTCCGTCGGGAGAAAACGGTCGGCGAGAGATTTTATTTCTTCCTGATATTTTTCAGAAGTTTTGTCATAGACGGCGATGATGTGAAATCCTGCCGCTTTGGCGGATTTGACCGCACTCAAAGAGTCTTCAAAAACGGCTATTTCGGCAGGTTCTGCTCCGAAGCGTTCTGCACAATACAAAAATATGTCAGGAGAGCGTTTGTCTGCAAAACCGTCTTCGGTGCTGCAGATAAATTCAAAAAAGTCAAGCATTTTGAATTTGTTCAATGCCGCATGTATGAGATCGGGAGGAGAGGCGGATGCCACGCACATTCTGATATTTTTTGATTTGAGTTTATTCAAATATTCAATGACGCCGTTTTTCGGAGCAACATCATTCAAATAGTGATGCTTCATAAGTTCGCACATTTCATCGAATATCTGCTGCGGAGATTTCGGGATATTGAAAGTTTTGTGCGTTAGAAGCACGGATTCTGTAACGGTCATATTGCTGATTTTTTCGGCATAATCACGGTCTATCGGCATTTGCAGATATTCCGAGAGAATATTTCTCCAGTACGGCATTGAGTCAAGCAGAGTGCCGTCCATATCAAAAATTGCGTAAGATTTGTCTGTCATTCCGTTTTTCCCTCATTGAAATACAGAATATTGCCGCCTTGCGGAACGGTAATTTCAATATTTTTCAAATTTTTTTTCAAAAAATCAATCGCATTTTCTCCGGTGCAGTGCATGAGATAAAGTTTTTTTATGCCGCTTGAATTGAGATATGCGGCTGTCGCTTCAAGTCTTGCAGAATCGGCATGAAGCAGATGCAATCCGCCGACGATC
>JAZRBX010000125.1:0-4839 GCA_045635285.1 Victivallaceae bacterium | reverse complement strand
CCTCTCGCATTTAAAAGCGGATGTAACGCTGCGGAATGAGCAATCAAATCTTCCGCCGGACTTCGCCACATTGGGGTATTGCCGTGTTTTGCTTTCGCAAAACACTATACCCCAAACCACTTAATTTTTTTTATTATCAATCAATATTCAGTATAGAACAAAAAATTTAAAGAGAGGAGTACTGAACGACAATCTCCCCCTCGTGGCAACCGTGGCAAAAGATTTTCTTTGTCATTCCTCAAAAAAGAGGAAGGACAAAGGAAACATTTTGCCACAATTGAACATGCCCGACACCACCACTGCCGCCAAACATCACGCGCCAGCGTTACATCGCCCCGGGTCGTACCCGGTTGCGGGGTTTCAGGGGGCGCAATCAGCCCCCTGAAAAAAAACAAAGCGGATGTAACGCTGGGGTGCAGCCAGCCCCCCTCCGAAAAAAACAAAAGTCCGGGTAGATGCGAAAGCATCGGCGATGAAATCGCTAAACGCAGGGCACAATGAAATGTGCCAGAGTAACGCAGTACGAAGTCCGAGTAACGCAAGGCAACCATGAAAAAACATCCGTTGGATTCCAACGGATAATATGTATAAAACAAAAAATCAGCGTCAAATTTTATTTGAAACGCTGATTTTTGTTTTATACAGTTTTTTCATGGACAAAAAAATGGTGGATCCAGACGGACTTGAACCGCCGACCCGGAGATTATGAGTCACCTGCTCTAACCGACTGAGCTATGGATCCACGAAAACGCTTTCTGCAAAATTGGTACGCAAGAGGGGACTTGAACCCCTACCCCGAAGGACCGGAACCTAAATCCGGCGCGTCTGCCAATTTCGCCACTTGCGCAGCTTGAACGATTTTTGCACAAAACCGTGTTCTTTTCTACAATATAATACACTTTTTTATTTTTTCAAATCATTATTCTATTTTTTCCTCGCTTTTTCATTTGAAAAATTTTTCCAAGATGATATATTTACATATTATGATTGATACAGAAAAAGATACAAAAAAACAGGTTGAAAAGGCTCTGCTGGTAGGTTTCCGCAATTCGGATTGCCCCGAAAGCACCCTGCAGGAACACCTTGAAGAACTCGCTGAACTCGTGCATACTCTCGGCATCGATGTCGGCGGGATGGTTTGTGCCCTTGTCAAGGAGCCTTCCGCTGAATTTTATGTAGGTTCAGGCAAAGCGGCGGAAATCGTTGAAACCCTGCACAATCTTGAATGTGATTCTCTGATTTTCAATACTCCTCTTTCTCCCTCACAGCAGCGCAACTGGGAACGCAAAGCCAAAGTCTGTGTCGTTGACCGTGAAGAGATAATCATTGATATTTTCGCCTCCCGTGCCATTACCAGAGAAGCGGTCCTGCAAGTGGAACTTGCCCGCATGAAATATTATCTGCCGCGTCTTGCCCGTGCCTGGACCCACCTATCCCGTCAGCGGGGCGGTGCCAAAGGTACACGAGGCGAAGGCGAAACCCAGATCGAAGTCGACCGCCGCATGATCAAAAGAGAAATTTCACAGCTCACCAAAGAACTTGAAGAGGTCCGTAAACAACGCTCAACTCAACGCAAACTCCGGGAAAGAAGTTCCGTTCTGCATTGTGCCATTGTCGGTTATACCAATGTCGGAAAATCTTCAATTTTGAAAGCTCTGTCGGGTGCGGGAGTGCTGGTTGAAGACAAACTTTTTGCCACGCTTGATCCGACCACCCGAAAAATAACTTTGCCCAACAATCAAAAACTGCTTCTGACCGATACAGTAGGTTTTGTGCGTGATCTGCCGCATGATCTGGTTGAAGCTTTTAAATCCACACTTGAAGAAGCGGTGCTTTCGGATTTTCTGATGCTGGTGCTTGATATTTCAAGTCCGATCATTTTTGAGCAATGGGAAACAACTTTGCAGGTCCTCCACGAACTTGGAGCAGAGGACAAAAACATCCTCGTCGTCCTCAACAAAATAGATAAAATTGATGAAAATGATGAAATTTTCGCCATTGCAAAATCCCGTCTGGTCGCTTCAGACGGCGTTTATATTTCTACCAAAACCGGCAAAAATATGGATATGCTCATCAAGCGTCTTGCCGATATTGTCGATGAAAAACTTGATGCTCTGACGGTTAAAATCCCGCCGTCACGCCACGATTTGGTCGCTTTTGCCCGCAAACAGGGGGCGATCCGCAGTGAAGAATATGATGAAATGGGTAATCTTACACTCAAAATAAATATTTCCAAACAATACTTTCATAAATTTGAACCTTTTATAACGGACAAAACATCATGAAAAAATTAATGCTGACTTTTTTCGCTCTATTCTGCATTGCCGTTACGGCTTGGGCTGATAATGCCAAACGCGACCCGTGGGTTGAATGGCGACGCGGCTACGAACTTTTCAGAGAGGGCGACAACTACTTGCGCCGCAATCAGTTGGATGAGGCTCTCAACGCTTACAAACGCTCCCGGGACACCTATAAACTCGTTCTCGAAGCAAATACAGGATGGAATCAGAACCTTATCAATTCCAAAATTTCCGCATGCGAAACCCAAATCCTCAAAATCGAAAAAAGAATCCGTGAACGAAACAAAAACAGCCAATCTCAACAATCGGCAGCTCCGAAACAACAATCAGTACAAAAACCTGCTTCGCGTACTGCAATTGCTGATGATGCAGAAGATGTATCTTCAAATTCTGATATAAGCTCCATCTCTGCCTCCGACAACGCAGCAGCGGCACAGGCAGAGGAATACAAAAAGAAATATTTTAACTTGTATATCGAAGTGGAAAACCTCCGCAAGCAACTCCGTACTCAAGCTCAAAGCATTCAGAATATCGACATTCTCCTTAAAGAGAAACGCCTTGCAGAAGAAAAAGCCGCAACCTTGCAGCTCACTATCGACAATTTAAAACAGCAGCTCATCCAGCCGGAAAAAGATTTGCAGGACCTCCGCAAACAACTCATCGCCGAACGCATGAAAAATGAACAACTCGTCATCGCTCACAACTCCGATACGGAAACTGTGAACACTCTCCGTTTGGAAATCAAAAATCTAACCTCCGCACTTGAAGCTGCCCGTACAAAATTAAACGATTCCGTAAGTTCAAAAAATTCACTCGAAAATAATATAAATGAACTCAGAAGCAAACTTGCCGAACTTAATAATGACCGCAAAAAACTGCAGCAGCAAATCCAAACTTTTGAAGCCACCGTCAGAGAACTTCGCAATGATAAAGAAATCGCCGCCGGAGAAATCAAAAAACTCAACTCATGGATCGATGAACTCACTAAACAAAAAGGACTTACAGGAAAAATTTCCGACGAAATCAATGCCGAAAATAAAAACCTCCGGGAAAAAATCGAAACCTTGCAGGCAAAACTTAAAACTCTTGAAGCCCGAAATACCGAAAATACTTTCAAACTGCAGGAGGCTGAACAAAAACTCAACGCCTCCATGCAAAATGCAAATACCCTCGATACCCAGAAAAAAAGTATAGAAAATGAACTCAAAAATATTCGTGAACTCTATATAAGAGAAGTAAATACCGCTAAACTCAATAACGCCGAACTCGAAACTCTGCGTGCAGAATTGAAAAAAACTGCCGCTTCTTTGCAAACTTATATCACTCGCAATGCAGAACTTACTGCCATGCTCGATGCAAAGGACAGCATTGCAAATTCCTACTCAAAAAAACTTGATGCCCTGCAAAGCGAATCCGACCTTAAAACCAAAGAAATCAATACATTGCAGGAAATAATCAACAAAGCCGATATAAACAATACTGCCAAACGCCTGAATAATCTCAATGCAGAACTTAACAAACTTGAACAGGAACTTGCTCAACTCAAACAAAACAATCGTATTCTTGCCGAAGAAAAACAAAATCTGCTTACAAAAATCAACTCTCTGCAAACCGAATTAAATATTTTCCGCACCCCCAAACAAACTTCTGCCAAAACCGTCGAATCTCTGAATGAAGATTTTGCCAAACTTGCAGAAGAACTCGCTCAAGTCAAACAGACCAACCGCAATCTGACCGCAGAAAAACAAAATCTGACTGAGGAAAAACAAAACCTGACCGCAAAAGTTAATTCTATACAAACAGAATTAAATATTTCCCGAACACAAAATACTGTTTCCAATCAAACAGTTGAATCGCTAAATACTGATTTAACAAAACTCAAAGCCGAAATAGCTCAACTCAAACAGGCAAACCGCAATTTGTCAGAAGAAAAACAAAACCTGACCTCAGAAGTCAGCTCTTTGCAAGCGAAATTGGATGTTGCCAGAATATCCAATACTGCCTCCCAAAAAACAGGAGAATCTCTGAATGCAAATTTAGCCAAACTTGCAGAGGAAATTGCTCAACTCAAACAGGTAACCCGCACTTTGTCAAAAGAAAAACAAAATCTGACCTCCGAAGTCAGCACTTTGCAAGCGGAATTGGATGTTGCCCGCTCATCAAACACTGCTTCCAAAAAAGCAGGAGAATCTCTGAATGCCGATTTGAAAAAATTGGAAAACGAAATTGCTCAACTCAAACAAACAAACTATACTTTGACCGTGGAAAAACAAAATATGCTTACAAAAATCAACTCTTTGCAGACGGCTCTGACTGCTGCCCGTACTCCTGTAACGGCACCTCCGCCTCCGAAAGTTGAAACTCCTGAACCGATCATCAAAACGGTTACCAAAGTTGTTTATGTTCAATCTCCTGCATCAGATGAAAAATATCAGAAACTTCTCAAAGCTTATAATGATATGAAAAACAGATATGACTTCCTCTCTGACGAACTCGAAAGTTTGAATAAACCGCTCGCAGATGTCGAAGTTGCAGAAAA
>JAZRBX010000124.1:0-7928 GCA_045635285.1 Victivallaceae bacterium | reverse complement strand
ATCGACAACAGCGTCGATGAATTTATCATGGGCAAAGGCCGCCGTGTCGATATCAAATTGGAGAATAACTGCATTTCCATCCGTGACTACGGACGCGGTATCCCGCTGGAAAAACTCAAAGACTGCGTTTCTGTGATGAATACCGGCGGTAAATACAGTGATGAAGTATTCCAGTTTTCCGCAGGTTTGAACGGTGTCGGCACCAAAGCGGTAAACGCTCTTTCAAAAATGTTTGTTGCCAAAGCGTTCCGCAACGGAAAATACGCCGAAGTGCATTTTTCGCAGGGGGAATTCATTTCCGAAAGTTCAGGCGAAACGGATGAAAAGGACGGAACTTTTATCTCATTCATCCCCGATGATACGATTTTTCCGCCGTATGAATTCAATATGCAGTACATTGAACGCAGATTGTGGATGTATGCTTATTTGAACAGCGGTCTTTCACTTTATTTCAACGGTCAGAGATTTTATTCACAGAACGGCTTGCAGGACCTGCTCATGCTGGAATCGGGCGAAGAAAGATTGTATGACATTATCTATTTCCGCTCAAAAACTCTCGAATTCGCCCTCACCCACAGCAATAATTACGGAGAGAGCTGTTTCTCTTTCGCCAACGGTCAATTCACCAATGACGGCGGTACTCATTTATCCGCATTCAAAGAAGGCGTACTCAAGGCCATTAATGATTATTCCGAAAAATCCTACAAAGCCGACGACGTCCGCGACGGCATGATCGGTGCCATCGCCATCAAAATCAAAGAACCCATCTTTGAATCACAAACAAAAAATAAACTCGGCAATACCGACATCAGAGGTCCGATCGTCGCACAGGTCAAAGACGAAATTTCCGATTTCCTGCACAAAAACAAGGACATCGCCGATAAACTTATGGACAAAATCATCCGCAATGAACAACTCCATAAACAAATCTCCGATGCAAAAAAACAGGCCAAGGAAATCGCCAAAAAAACTACCGTCCGAAACCCGAAACTCAAAGACTGCACTTTTCACCGCGGAGATAAGGACAAAAAAGGCAAACCCGTTCCCGAAACTATGATATTTCTCACCGAAGGCGATTCAGCCGCAGGTTCTTTTGAAATCAAACGCAATCCCAATACACAGGCGATTTTCGCGCTCAAAGGAAAACCGCTCAACTGCTACGGCATAAGCAAGGATACCCTTTACAAAAATCAGGAACTTTTCCTCATTATGCAGGCTCTCAATATCGAAGATGATATAGAAAATCTGCGTTATGACAAAGTCGTTATTGCCACAGACGCCGATGTGGACGGTATGCACATCAGAAATCTGCTTATAACCTATTTTCTGACATTTTTTGAACAGCTGGTGCTGTCGGGGCATTTGTATATTCTTGAAACTCCGCTCTACCGCGTGAAAACCAAAACAAGCACCGCATACTGTTACACCGACGCCGAACGAGACAAAGCCATTGAAGAGGTCAAAAATAAAAAGTTTGAACTCACAAGATTCAAAGGTCTCGGAGAAATTTCTCCTGAAGAAATCGACGCTTTTATCGGCGAAAATATCAAACTTGTCCCCGTTACGCTCGACCATTTGCGAAATGTCCCCGAACTTCTCGGCTTTTTCATGGGGCAGAACACCCCCGAACGCAAAGAGTACATCATGAACAATCTGGAGGTAAGTATCTATGAGTGATGATTTGGAAAAAATGCCTCCCGAAAACAATGAAATCACTCCAGCAGAAGAAGTGATGCTCAAAGAAGATTTGCAGGAGGGCGAAACCGAAGCCGTTCAGGTCGTAAGCAGCAATGAGTATTTCCGTAAGCTCATGACCAAAAACTTCCTCGAATACGCTTCATACGTTATCAAGGACCGTGCCATCCCCGATGTCGATGACGGTCTCAAACCCGTTCAGCGGCGCATACTCTGGGCTTTGCACAAAGTCGATGAGGGCGGTACAAAAAAAGCCGCAAATATCGTCGGCGAAGTCATGGGTAAATACCACCCCCACGGCGACGCTTCCATCAAAGACGCACTCGTTGTCCTTGCCAATAAAGAATATTTCATCCTCAAGCAGGGAAATTTCGGTAATATTATTTCCGGCAGTCCCGCCGCCGCCGCGCGTTACATTGAATGCGGTCTGACTCCGCTGGCAAGAGATGTCCTCTACAATGATGATATTACCGATACTGTCGATACTTACGACGGCAGGAATCAGGAGCCGATCCTCCTCCCGGTCAAAATCCCCGTCCTCCTGATGCAGGGCTCGGACGGTATCGCCGTCGGTATGGCAACCAAAATCATGCCCCACAATTTCAATGAAGTCATCGAAGCACAGATCGCAGTTCTGCGCAACGAACCGTTTGAACTCTATCCCGATTTCATCCAGGGCGGCATTCTGGATGTCAGCGAATACGATGACGGCAACGGCAAAATCGTCGTCCGTGCCAAAATCGACATCGACGGCAGAGATGTGGTCATCCGTGAAATTCCATACACTACAACCACCAACAGCTTGATGGAATCAATCGACAGAGCCATTGACAAAGGAAAAATCAAAATTTCCAACATTACTGATCTTTCCGCTGAAAATGTAGAGATCCGCATTACTCCCATGCGTGGTCAGGACTCCGAAAAAGTCCTCAACTCCCTCTATATGTACACCGATTGTCAGATGCCGATTTCCGTCAATATGACTGTTATCCGCGACCGCCGTCCGACACAGATGAGCGTTCATGAAGTCATCCGCAGAAATACGGAAAAACTTCTGGAATATTTAATGAGAGAACTTGAAGTTGAACTTACCAAACTCAACGAAACTTTCCACGCCAAAACTCTCGCACAGATCTTCTTTGAAAACCGCATCTACAAAAAAATCGAAGACTGCACCAGCGAAGAAGAGGAATACCGTGAAGTTTATCAGGGCTTGCAGCCGTTCCTCGACCGCACCCGCAGAGCCGTTACCAATGAAGATATTGACAAACTTCTCGCTCTCCCCGTCCGCCGTATCGCTCGGTTCGATATAGAGAAAAACGAGCGTGAACTCCGTGAAATCGACGACCGCATAGCCAAAGTCAAATATAAACTCAAACACCTGCGCGCCGAAGCAATCAGTTATTTGCAAGGTCTGCTCAAAAAATACGGACACCTCTACCCCAGACGCACCGAAATCGTCAATCAGTTCGACAAAATCGACCGCCGCAAAAACGCCATCAACAATATCAAAATCGGCTGGGACCGCAAAGAGGGTTATATCGGTACTGCGATCAAAAGCGACGATGTCATCACCTGCAATGAATTCGACCATCTGCTCAAAGTCAAAAAGAGCGGCGAATATACCGTTTCCGATGTCCCGACAGAGAAAAAACTTTTCGTGGACAAACTTTATGAATGCAGAAAATATGACCCGAAACAGGAGTTTGCCGTCGTTTACACCGACATCAAAACCAAAAAATATTACGCAAAACGCAGCTGCATAGATAAATTTATCAAAGACAAAAAATATATGCTTTGTCCCGCAAACTGCAAACTTGAACTCCTTACTCCGCGTCCCGATGCAATCTATGAAATGACCGAAACGCTCAAAAAAGGCAGCAAAAAAACTTTGATCAATCTCATGGAATTTCCGCTGCGTTCTCCGAGAGCAAGAGGTATTCTGCTCGGCAGTTTCAAATTGGAGAAACTCACCCACCAGCGTTATCTGACCGCAGAGGAACTTGAAGAGATCCGCTCCCGCATAATCGTCGATGAAGAAACAGAAGAGGAAATCGAAGAAGAAGTTTCAACCGAAGAAACCAGCTCCGCTTTCAAAGTCGCTCCGGTAAAAATTCCGCATTCAACTCTGCTTGATGAACTTGAAAATACCACCAATACAGCAGAGGAAAGTCAGGAAGCTCCGCAAGATGAGCCTTCACCAAATGAGGATGACGCTCCATCTGACGGCGATTCTGCAGGAGAAACAGATGAAATCATTGAAGAAAAAACCGTTGAAGTTTCAGCAGAAGAAAACCCCGCAGCAGTTGAAGATGAACCTGCCGTAGATTCTGAAAAAATTGAAGAAAATGACATTCCGGAAGAATTTGAAAAATCCCCGGAAACTGAAACAGTAACCGCCGCGGCTGAAACTGAAACAATTTCTGAAAATGTTGAGGAAATAAATACGGAAACTACCGCCGTTGAAGAAAAAACTGCGGCAAAAGAAACCTCCGCTGAACAAACAGCCGGAGAAGAATTGCCGGTCAACATAGAAAAAGTACAGGAAGAGGAAAAACCGAAACCTGTCATGCCCGTTTTTGACACTCCGCCGGTTCTTTCAGAAAAAGCCAAAGAAATTTTGAAGCGTTCACGGAAAAAACGCAAAAACAATGATGACGATGATAATGATATTATCCAACCGGAGTTATTCTTATGATGACCTACAAAGAATTGAGTTTGTTTATACATCAGAATCCCGAACTCGGCTTTCAGGAATTTGAAGCGGTGAAAATCCAGCAGAAATTTCTGGAAGAACGGGGTTTCAAAGTAAATTTTCCCTATGGAAACATTCCCACTGCATTCCGTGCCGAATACGGCGATGATGATGCACCCTGTGTTGTTTTTATGAGTGAATATGACGCTTTGCAGGGCATGGGCCACGCATGCGGTCACAATCTCATTGCCGCTGCCGCCATGAAAGCCTTTGAAGAAACAGCATCTTTCCTCAAAAATAATAACGTCAAAGGCAAAGCCGTCCTGCTCGGAACTCCCGCCGAAGAAAGTTACGGCGGCAAAATTTCGCTTATTAAAGAACACGCTTTTGACGATGCCGACATAGCTCTTATCTCTCATCCTATGGATGTATCTGGAATCGGAGAAAAGTCAATGGGCGCCGCCCATTTGCAGGTCGAATTTTTCGGCAGAAGTGCACACGCTTCAGGTGCGCCCGATGAAGGGATCAACGCCCTGGATGCCATGATAACTTTTTTCTCCTCAATAGCACTCTACCGCCAGCAGATGCCCAAAACTGCACAAATCCACGGCATCATTACCGACGGAGGTTCTGCACCGAATATCATTCCTGATTATACCAAAGCACTTTTTTATACCCGCAGTTATGATCTGGAGGATCACAAAAAAGTCAATGCCGACTTCAAACGCATCGTTGAAGGTGCCGCTCTCAGTGCCAACTGCAGCTGTAAACTCTCTGATTTTGCACCGCTCTACGAAACTTCAACCACCTATCCCGCCATGGAAAAAGTCCTTATGCAGGAGATGGAGAAAGCCGGTCTGGACGGAAAAAAAATCCCGCTCCGCATAACCTCCGACCTCGGCAATGTTTCAAATGTGATACCTACGACCAATATTTGTTTTGAGATCACAAAAAACAAAAAAACTCCGGGACATTCAATCGAATTCAGAGATGCAGCGGCAACAGATTATGCGGTTGAACAAGCGCTGAAAGCAGGTTCGGCAATGGCTCAAACTGCAATCCGTTTCTATACCGATGAAACTTTCCGCAAAGAGGCCCCCGTCGCCGAAAAATAATTTACAGAAAGGTGATTTTATGAAAATATTGATTGCCTGCGATTCTTACAAAAACTGCCTATCAAGCACCCGTATCGCCGCAGTTTTGAAACACACTTTCAATACCATCCGCCCGCAATGGGAAATCCGAACGCTCTCGCTCGCCGACGGCGGCGAAGGAACTGTCGAAGCTCTTTATTACAATATGATCGGCAGTGAATTAAAAAAAATATCCCTCCCCGGCCCTTTCGGAAAAATGCATGAGGCAAGTTACCTCATCTGCGAAAACGGCAGCACCGCCTGTGTTGAACTCGCCAATGTCTGCGGCATTGAAATAGAACACCGTCTCGATGCCATGAAAGCTTCAACTTATGGGCTCGGACTCATGCTGAAACATGTCGCGTCCCTCGAAAATATCAAAAAAATCATTGTCGGGATCGGCGGTTCAGCAAGTACCGACGGAGGAGCAGGAATTCTGCAGGGGCTCGGAGCACGCTTTTTCAATGCGGCAAATGGAGAGATTTTCGGTGCTGTCGGCGGCGGCGATTTAATGCAAATCGCACGCTGTGATATGGAAATTCCACTGCGTCTGCTCGAAAATAAAGAACTCATCATCTGCTCCGATGTGCAGAATCCATTGCTCGGCGAAAAAGGTGCCGCCAATGTTTTCGCACCGCAAAAAGGTGCATCGGCTGAACAGGTCATTGAACTTGAAAAAAATCTCGAACACTTCTTTAATATGCTGAGAAATCAGGGCCTTTGCAGCTGCTGCGACAAAGCGGCTGACGGGGCGGCAGGAGGTTCCGGATTTGCTTTGCAGGAGATACTCCATGGCAAAGTCTGTTCCGGGGGTGAATATCTGCTTAAACTTGCAAACTTTGAAAAATATGCGGCGCAGGCGGACATTCTGATTACCGGTGAAGGCCGCTCCGATTCCCAGACATTGCACGGCAAACTTCCGTTTCAGGCGGCAAAACTTGCCAAAGAAAACGGCAAAAGCAAAGTCATTCTGCTTTCGGGGGCACTGCTTGATGAAGAAATTTTACTTGATTCAGGATATTTTGATGCTGTTTTCAGTATAGCATCAGGTCCTGTTTCGCTGGAACAGGCACTCGCTGACACGGAAAAAAATCTCAAAATATACGCAAGAAATATTACCTCTTTGATTGACACGGAGTCAAAATGCTGAAAAAAATTCCGCTTTTCACATTGTATCCGCATGAAAATTTTCTGCTGCAAAGAGTTTTTAAATATATTGCAGACAAGTTTTCATTCAATGAAAATGAGATCGCCGATTTTTCAGATACCCTTTTTGTACTTCCGTCGCAGGAGGCGGGGCGACTTTTCCGGGAGAAAGCGGCAGTTTTTTTCAAAGAACGCGGCGGGGTAATGCAGCTGCAGACAGTTCTCCCTGAACAACTCCTTTTCAAAAATCCTGATATAAACTGCCCGACACCTATACAGCTGAACAGCTGGTTTGAAGTCCTGAAAGAATCTTCTCCAGATACAACGCAGCTGCTGAAATCTGATATTGAATATTACGATGAAGCACTTTTATCAATAGCGGAAACATGCTCAAAAACAAGAGAAAACATCCGCCTTGAAAGCAGTTTGAATACCACAGATCTCATCAACAGCATCAATGATGAAACTCTGAAAAATAAAATCAATGATTTCAAAACTCTGGAAGAAAAATATCTGCAAAAAATCCATCCTTTGAAAGACAAAGCCACCGTCATCGAAGAAACTTTCAGCGACCCTGCAAAAAATCTGAAAAATATCAGAAACATCATCCTTATCGAATGTACCGAACTCAAAAACAGCATTGAAAAACTGCTTGAAAAAGTTTCAGACTTTATAAATGTCGAAATATGTCTGAATGTCGGAGAAAATGATTTTGCAAATTACGATAACGCCGGCAGACCGATCACTGATTTGATGATCAAACAGGAAATAACTTATTTCCCCGAAGAAACATTCAGAGCATATCCGTCGCCTTTGCAGGAGGCAATGAAAATATCATCCCTGCTTGCGAAAGACAATCTTCCCGAATCTATCGGCGTGCTTGACAGCGACCTTGCCGCCCCTTTGACACATTTGCTGGCAGAAAAAAACATTGAAGTTTATGCCCCCCGCCTGCAGAAGTTGAGCAGTTTCTACTGGTACAAACTTTTTAATGCCCTGCTTGAACTGCGACGCAGACATATTCCGTTTGAACAAGTTTATGAATGGGCGTCGGATGAGTCGTTTGCCGCATACGCAGATTTTGACAATATTCAAGTACGCAGTGATATTGAGAAACTGCAGAGGAAACATTTGATACAGGATTTTGAATCACTCAAATTTTTCTGCCGCAATGAAAATGCAGAAAATCCCGATGCGCCATGCTCTCAAAGCATGAAATTCTGCAATGCTCTCGAAACTTTGCAGAAAGAAATAAATTC
>JAZRBX010000123.1:0-5932 GCA_045635285.1 Victivallaceae bacterium | reverse complement strand
GGTCGAGAACTTTTTTTTCAGCAAAAACTGCATGAAAGACAGCTTCGAGGGCTTTTTCGCAATTATTGCATTGAGTTTTTAATTTTTGCATCGGGAGCGATGCTGATTTGTCTTGAAATTTTTTCATATTTTACTTCTTTATTATTCCCAAACTTACGGCAACGGGGCGTTCGGCATTGCCTTTTTGTTTTGAAAGGATTATTGGTTTTTCAGTTTTTTTATCGAAAACGACCAGAGTCGTTGAGCCGCCTCCGTCCATATTCAATGCGTCATCAGCACCGAAATACCGCAAATATTCGGCACATTCGACAGTTGTCGCACCTTCGCTTTCGCCTTTTTGTCTGCCGTCGATGGTCAGGAGATACAAATATCTGCCGTTTGCGGAGATGCCGAAACAGGTTCTCGGATGAATGCTCCGGTCAGCTGCAATAACTTTGCCGTCTTTGAGGATCAGTTCAAAACCTGAAAGTGCGAGTTCAAAATTGCTGCGGTCTTCGTTTTTTGCAATATTGCGTATGGCAGCTTTGCCGTCTTTGGCAACAATGAAAGCTGCGATGTGTCTGTGGCTGTCGGAAACAATTTCTCCTCTGGAGATCACAAGCCCCATATTGCCGCCGTATTTGTGAGTAAACGGATGTTGCCACGGCAGCCACGGAGTGGCATTGACGGCGGCGATCATATTGTAATTTTGCCCGCGTTGTTTGAGGAGAAAATTTTTTACGGTCATGCGTTTTGTTTCGATTTTCATTTGCGGAAAATCCGGCATGGGATTACCGTGATCGGGATCTTTGGATGTGCATGTGAGTTTGAGTTCTTTGAGGTCTGCACGCACAACATTTATCCGCATCGGGCGGGGATTTTCCGTAAAAATATAAGCATGGTGCATTTCTTTATACAATTTTTTTGAGTCTGCCCAGTCGTATTTGCCCTCTATGGCAAAAATCAGTTGAGCGGCCGCAAAAATCAGTAAAAACAGAATCCTTTTCATCATAACCTCATTTTTTTATTTTGAAATATGCCGCACCTCTGACAAAATCAACTTCATACAGCCGCAGAGGTATGCTGTCGCCGATTTTGTAGATTGTGTTTCCACGCTCGCTCCGCATGCCGATGGCAGTTTTGTAAAAATCTCCCGGCAAATCTTCGGTGCGGACAAAACCGCAGAATCCGAGTTCGGTAATATCTACGGCAAGTCCGGAAGCGGTGATTTTGGAAATGATGCCGTCATAAAAATTGAGTGCATTTTTTTCCAGAAGTTCATGCAGATATCGGAGTTTCAATCTGTCGCTTGCGGCGTAATAAGCATTGTCATTGTTTTCCTCTTTTTCGGAGAGGTCGGCACCGAGTTTTGCGAAAGTTTCTTTGGGTTTCAAGCGTTGATTGGTGTCAAAATTCCACAACTGCTGGTGAACTGCCAAGTCGGTGTAACGACGTATGGGACTGGTGAAATGTGTGTATCTGCCCTTGCCGAGTCCGAAGTGTAAATCGGGTTTCTCCTGATAAAAAGCTCTCGGAAGTGAGCGGAGAAAAAGACTCAGAATTATCGTTTTTTTCTCATCGTCGGGGAGTTTTTCAATAAATTTGTTGCATGCTTCACGGGAGGTGAGATCCCCGGGATAAAAACCGAAACTTACAGCGAGCATTTCAGAGAAATCAAGCACTCTTTCCGCATCGGGAAGCGGATGAACACGGAAAAGACCGGGAATATTTTTTTCTGTAAGCATGGCACCTGTCCATGAATTGGCGGCAAGCATACATTCTTCAACGATGAATTCGGCACTGCGTTGTTCTTTGGCGGCGAGGCCTTTGATTTCGTTGGCGTTTTCATCGCAGATAACTCTGACTTCGGGGATGGCGAGGTCGATAAATTTTTCAGTCATCTGACGGTATGAACGGATTTTCTGCGTGATTGCTGCAAGTTGTGAAATTTTGTCCGCCAGAGGACGATCCCAGTTTCCCGGCAGGATTTCAGGTTGGTCAAGGAATTGCTGAACTGTATCATAATCCAGACGGCGATCGACATTGATAAATGTATGACAGCGGCGGCCGTCAAGTATTTTGCCGTTTGCTGTATCAACAGTCAAAATAATGCTGTGGGCGAGAGAACGCTGATTTGCCTGCAAACTTATGCGGGCAGTCAGATCTTTGGGCAGCATCGGGAGAGTTCGGCCGGGGAGATAAGCTGTAAAACCGCGCATGAATGCCGCTTTGTCAAAGTCGCTTTTCGGAGTGATATATGCGGCGACATCTGCGATATGAACGCCGATTTCGGCAGTTTTGCCGTCATCGCTGATTTTCAAACTTATTGCATCGTCAAAGTCTTTGGCATCAACGGGGTCGATAGTCAGGGTCCATTCATTTGTCATATCTTCTCTGGCAATTTCCCTCGGAATGATTGCGGCGGCAGCGGCATTTTCCTCATCGGAGTAGGGGGGGCACAGACCGAATTCAACAGTTACAGCGTCGAGGTCGCCCTGAATCGTGCCGCTTTGTCCGATCGAGCGGATGACTTTGGCAGAAACATCGGAGTAAGTATTGCTGCTTGCAAGTTCCACTTCGACCCATTCGCCGTTTTTCGCCTTGTTTTTGAAGCCTTTGGCGATGGCAAAGTCAAAATTTATTTTGCGGTTGAGCGGGCGCACCATATTGCCGGGGAGGACTTCGGCGACGATTTTTTTGTGTTTGCGGCTGATGATTTCCACGATTTTGCCTGCCGGACCTTTGAGGGCGTCATCGGTGCCGGGGCGCGGGGGGAGGATGGCGATTTTGACTCTGTCGCCGTCCATGGCGTTTGCCATATATTTGACGGGGATGAAAATTTCATCCTCCTGCTGATTTGGATTTTCGGTATCAGCTTTGAAAAATCCGAATCCGGCGGCACTGACAGACAGAGTGCCGGTAAGAGTATTTTCATTGCTGCTGCACTTTGGATTCTTCTGATTTTTCCTGTTGTTTTTTCTTTTCATGTAAGCTCCGTTATTTACCTGAATGTATTATAACTGCAAAAAAATATTTTGCAAGAGCCGCAGTGAAAAAACAGCGAAAAACTTGCTGAAATTTTTGTCTTGAGCGTACAAAATTTTATCTGTCGGTGAAAAGAAGTTCTTTTTCCGCATTTGAAAGTATTTTGAAAGTACCTTCACGGAGGTCATCGGGCATGATGTACGAACCGATTTGGATGCGTTTGAGTTTTTTGACAGAGGCGTTGGCAGATTTTACCATGCGGCGGATTTCTCTTTTTTTGCCTTCGGAGAGGGTGAAAAAATATTTGCGTGGTGCGATTTTTTCGATTTTGTCGGCATGCAGAGTTTCTCCATCGTCGTAAATCCCCTGCATCAATCGTTGTAAAGTGTTGCCGTTCAAGTCTATATCCGTTTCCACAAGATAGCGTTTTTTGACTTGAAATGATGGGTGTGTCAGCCGTGAAACAAAATCTCCGTCATTGGAGAAAATTATCAGTCCTTCGCTGTCGCGGTCAAGCCTGCCTGCGGAATAAAGTCTTGCCGCTGTCGGCGTTTTTATGAGATCCACTGCGAGTTTGGCGGCGTGTTCATCGGAGTTTGAACAGGTGTAACCGACAGGTTTATTGAGGGCAATATAATATTTAACTTCTTCAACAGCAAGGAGTTTGCCGTCAAGATAAACCTTGTCGTCAGGAGAAACCTGATACGAAGGGTCATTGCAGAGAGAGCCGTTGATGCTCACTCTGTTTTCTTTCACAAGGTCGCCTGCTTTGCGTCTGGAGGCGGCTCCCGAGGCGGCAATAAATTTGACCAAACGGATTTTATCGTTATTTTCACTCATTTTTCTTGCTATTTTGCATAAATGTCCGTATATTATAGAAAAACACAATATACTATACACCACAGGAGGCGATTTTTCAATGTCAGGAAAATTATATTTGGTAACAACCCCTATCGGCAATCTTGAAGATATTACACTTCGGGCGTTGAGAGTTTTGAAAGAAGTTGATTTGATCGCGGCGGAGGATACCCGCCACAGCCGTCAGCTTTTGAGTCATTTTGATATTCATTCGGAGCTTGTAAGTTATCATGCGTTCAATGAGCATGACAAAACTGATGCTTTGCTTGACCGCATTGAAAATGGTACAAATATCGCACTTGTAACCGATGCCGGAACTCCGTCGGTGGCTGATCCGGGATTTTTTCTGGTGCGAGCGGCGCAGGAGAGAGGTTTGGAAATCGTTGTCGTTCCGGGAGTTTCGGCGGTAACTTTTGCGGTAACGGCGACGGGTTTGCCGGTGGATAAATTTGCTTTTTTCGGTTTTGTTCCTGTCAAATCCGGACGCAAAACGACATTTTTTGCGGACAACAAAGCGAAAAATATGACTTCATTTGTTTTTGAATCCCCGTTCAGAGTCGGCAAAACTCTGGAATTTATCCGTGAATTTTTCGGAGATGATGTACCTTTGGCAATCATCCGTGAAGCGACAAAAATCCATGAGGAAGTCATCAGAGGTACTGCTGCGGAAGTTTGTGAAAAATGCAAAAAACGTGCATGGAAAGGCGAATTTGTTATCGGTATCGCTCCGCAGAGAAGCGAAGTTCAGGAGCAGGAAGACGATTAAATACGTTTTTTTCCGCATGTGATATAAAGGGGGGACTTGTAAAATAAATTTGAAAGTGTATATTACCCCTGTATATTTAATTAATATAAGGAGTTTTTTATGGTTTCAAAAGAAATTATGCTTGAAGCAGTGCAGAAATTCGGCACTCCGCTTTTTCTCTATGATATTGACAAAATCAGAGAATGTTATCATTCACTTTTCAAATTCATTCCTTACGACGGTTTGAAAATCCATTACGCCCTCAAAGCAAATTACAACATTGCTGTTTTGAAAGCTCTGCGGGACATCGGCTGCGGTCTTGATACCGTAAGCCCCGGTGAAGTCGCTCTCGCTCTGGAACTCGGCTTTAAAAAAGAAGACATCATTTATACCGCAAACAACATGACCGATGCAGAATTTGCAGAGGTTTATGCTTCGGGCGTAGTCATGAACATCGGTGAACTCTCCCGTTTGAAAAAAGTTGCCGCCAACTATCCCGGCAGCCGTATCTGTCTGCGTTTCAATCCCGATGTCAAGGATGGCGATAATGAAAAAACTATGACCGCAGGCGATCTTACCAAATTCGGAATCCTCCTCGATGATGTCGATGAAGTCGTTGAAATCGTCAGAAAGGGCGGTCTTCATGTCGTAGGATTGCATGAGCATACCGGCAGCGGCTTACAGAAAGCTGAATCTGTTTATCAGAGTATGAAAAATCTTATGCGTATCGCCACAGTTGAAAACTTCCCCGAACTTGAATTCCTCGATTTCGGCGGCGGATTCAAAGTTCCCTATATGCCCGATGAAAAACGCATTGACTATGTGGCAATGGGCAATGAGATCGTCCGTATTTTTGAAGAATACTGTCAGAGTTACGGCAGAAAACTTAAAATGTATTTTGAACCCGGTAAATACATGGTCGCAGAATCAGGTCATTTGCTGGTCGAAGTAAATACAATCAAAAAGAACCGCAGCCGTACCATCGTCGGATGCAATTCAGGTTTCCCCCAGCTCATCCGCCCCGTCATGTACGGTGCATATCATCATATCGTCAATCTTTCAAATCCTGACGGCACTCCTGGTAAATACGATATTTGCGGAAATATCTGTGAAACAGGCGACCGTTTCGCAGAGGAGCGCATGATGCCTGAAATCCGTGAATATGACATCCTTGATATTCAGAATGCAGGTGCTTATTGTTACTCCATGGGCAGTATTTACAATTTGCGCCCGATGCCGTCAGAAGCGGTCATTGACAGTGGAGTACTGCGTCTTGTCCGCAAGGCACAAAGCAATCAGGATTTGGTAAAAGAACTTGTTGCAAGTTCATTGTGAGGTGAAAATGATACATGGTGCATTGGATTT
>JAZRBX010000122.1:0-1685 GCA_045635285.1 Victivallaceae bacterium | reverse complement strand
GGCGGGGAGTTCAAATTCTTTGACGGTTTCATCAAGTTTATCTGCAACAGCGTCAAGGAGTTTGGCGTTGTTGGCATCAGCAATTTCGCGTTCCATTGAAAGTTTGAGAGTATTTTTGAATTCTTCAACGGAGGGAGCATTCAATTTTTTGCAGAGTTCGTCATCGGTAAGTTCCTGACGGCGCTGAACGGCGTTGACAGTAACTTTGTAGTTGACGGTTTTGCCTGCGAGGTCGGCTTCACGGTAATCTGCGGGATAGACGGCGGCAAATTCTTTGACATCACCGACTTTGGCACCGATGAGAGCGGCGACGGAACCGGGGATCATTTCGGGTTCTTTGAGCCAGAGGAAATTGTCATTTGCTTCGACCTGGCGTTTAAGGTAAGCACTTGCAGTTTCGGGAACGGTGAAGTCGGAAGTATAGCTGACTTTAAGCATATCGTCGGCTTTGGCTTCTTCTGCGACATCAGCGTAATTGGCATACATGGTGCGGTACATATTGAGACGTTCTGCGACATCTTCATCGGAAATTTCTTTAGTTTCGACAGCGACTTCAAGACCTTTGTATTCGCCGAGTTCGATTTCGGGAGCAAGGTCAACGTTGAAGGTAAATTTGAATTCTTTATCGAAAGCGACTTCAACTTTGCCGTCGAGGGTGCAGTTCAGCACATCTTCGTCGGTGTTGGAGATTTTCTGATAAGCGCTGCTGACGAGGCGGCGTTCGAGTTCCTGTTTAATATCATCGGCGTAGCGTGATTTGAGCATAGCAACGGGAGCTTTGCCTTTACGGAAGCCGGGGATATTGACATAGGAAGCGAAAGCGCGGGCAGCTTTTTCTGCCTCTGCTGCGACGACATCAGCGGGGATGATAACTTCAACTTGTTTGCGGCAATTTACGACTTCTTTTGCCTCGACAGTGATAGAGTCCATTAAATCTTTGGCCATGATAAAAATCCTTTTTTATTTGTAAATGAATTAAAAGTTTAACACAAAATCATACATTTTATTAATATAACCTCTTTTTCGGGAAATTCAATCAATATAAGGTATTTTTTTGCATGATTTTATAAATTTTTTCATACAGAACACAAAGCGGCAGTTCCTCCGCACTTTCCGCCGCGGGACAAAGATGATTTTTCAAGCGTTCTATCTGCTTACGGGGAGTACGATATAGAAAGTCGTACCCTTGTTTTCCTCGCTGTCCAGATAGACAAAACCTTTGTGATTGGTGATCGTACCGTAGACCATTGACAAGCCCATACCTGTTCCTGCTCCGACGGGTTTGGTGGTAAAGAATGGCTCAAAGACTTTCTGCTTCAACTCTTCACTGATGCCGATCCCGCTGTCGGCGACGGCAATACAGCAGTATTTCTCGTATTCCCAATCATGATTTGAAGAAACTCTTTCAATTTCACTTTTGAAATCGCCGAGCATGGCAAGTTTGATATTCAAATCTTTGTTTTCGCAAGTTTCCATAGCGTCAACGGCATTGATTATCAGATTGAGAAGCACCTGACTTATCTGAACCTGATCGCCCTTGACGCGGATTTTGCAATCGGGAAATGCAGTTTTGATACGGATCTGAACTTTCTGCGAAACAGTAAGCATGCTCAATGTATGCTGAATTACCGATTCCATATCAAGATCGGTTTCATAAAATTTGCCTTTGCGGGCGAAACCGAGCA
>JAZRBX010000121.1:0-4426 GCA_045635285.1 Victivallaceae bacterium | reverse complement strand
CCAAGGAACTGATCGAGTACGGATTTGAACGGGCGTTGGAGATGGGCTACAAGGCAGTCATTGTGGAGGGTAACCCCCAAAACTACCGCTCCAGAGGGTTTGTCACCGCGGCGGATCATGGAATTCTGCCGGGCAGAACGGTGAGCAAATGAACATTTGTTTCCATCCGCAAACTTTCATTGAACATGAGCAATGCACTTTTGGATGACGAATATGTGCTCATACAGCACAGCGGCATAAGAGAGGCAATACTGCATATCTGAACGAGAGAGCCGTTATTTTTTTTGAGGATCGGCAGAATTTCCATGCTCAAAGCGACGGGAGCAAAATAGTCAAGCTCCATTACTTTACGCAAATCATCTTCTTCAAGTTCTTCGCAAAGAGCGTAAACTCCTATTCCCGCATTGTTTATCCAGACATGAATATCCAATTTGTCAGCAAGCATCTGCGGAATAAGTTTTGAGCGCTCCTCTTTGTCGGTAAGATCACAGCGGTAAAATTTATCACACGGCAAATTTTCACGGAACGTACGGCCGACAATAACCACAAAACAACCTTCCTGTTTGAATTTCTGTGCCATTGCCAGACCAAGACCGCTTGAGCCGCCTGTTATCACCACAGTTTTGCCGTTAAAATCCATAAACCCAGCTGCTTCCCGATTTTCTTTTCTGTCTTACTGACTTTTTGTAATCCTGCACATTGCGTTGATTGTTATCATTGAGATTTTGAACTGCTCTCTCCGAACTGTGAGGTTCATTTCCATGGGGAGAATAAACAAATGAACCGGGCTCCGGATTTATATCGTCCTGTGCTTTGGCACGGCACAAAGCCTCAACTTCAAAACCGTTAAGACCCGAAAGAGAAGTTGTCTCCTCCATGCGTCTCTGCTCCTCCCGCCGCCTGCGTTCCTGCCGCAGACGGTATTCTTCTTCAGGAGAAAGCACCTTGCGTTTGACACAGCCGCAGCAAATCAGGCAAATGAGCAGAAAAACAAAAAGTATTCTGTTCATAAATTCACACCTCAAAGATGCTTCAAAGCCTTTTTGCCGATGTCACGGCGGTAGAAAGCATCCGCAAAACTGATTTTTTCAACGCCTTTGTAAGCATTGGCGATCGCTTCGGGAATACTATCGCCGAGAGCGGAAACTCCGAGGACACGGCCGCCGTTGCTGACGATATTGCCGTCGGCATCAAATTTAGTACCGGCATGGAAAACAACTGCTCCTGCATCTGCGGCTTCCTGCAAACCTGAAATCACATCACCTTTGCGGTATGAACCGGGATAGCCGCCTGCGGCGATGACCACAGAGAGAGCAGCTTCTTTTTTCCACCGGATATCAGCTTCAGCAAGTTTTCCGTCAACGCATTTGGCAAGGATGTCGGCAAGGTCTGAATCCAGACGGCGCATGACGACCTGTGCTTCAGGATCTCCGAAACGGACGTTGAATTCGAGAACTTTCGGACCTTTATCAGTAACCATGATACCGACGAAGATAACGCCTTTGAAGTTGAAATTTTCTGCTTTGACACCGGCAAGGAAGCGATCGAGAATATTTTTATGAATGAAATCCCATGCTTTGTCATCGACAACAGGAGCGGGAGAATATGCACCCATACCGCCGGTATTCAAACCTTTGTCATCATCGAAAATCCGTTTGTGATCCTGTGATGAGGCAAGCGCGACAATAGTCTTGCCGTCAGTCAGACCGAAAATGGATGCTTCTTCACCGAAAAGACATTCTTCTATAAGCACTTTGGCACCGGAAGCACCGAAAGCACCGTCGAAACATTCTTTTGTGAAATTGACGGCATCTTCACAACTTTCAGCCACAAGCACACCTTTACCGGCGGCAAGACCATCGGCTTTGATCACGATGGCTTTTTCGCCGTTGGCAAATTCGTTTTCGATGTATTTGCGTGCGCTTTCAAAATCGGTAAAGTCAGCGGCTTTGGCGGTGGGGATACCGTATTTGAGCATAAAATCTTTGGCAAAACTTTTGCTGCCTTCGAGTTGGGCGGCGATTTTGTCAGGTCCGAAAATTTTAAGACCTCTCTTTTCGAAAACATCAGTGATACCGTCGCAAAGCGGTGCTTCAGGACCGACAACGGTTAAATCGATGCTGTTATTCTGTGCGAAATCAGCCAGTTCTTCAAGTTTATCCACACCGATATTGACCAGTTCCGCAACAGAACCGATACCGGCGTTGCCGGGAGCGCAGTAAAGTTTGGTGCATGAAGCACTCTCTTTGAGTTTCCAGCAAATGGCATGTTCTCTGCCGCCCGAACCGATAACAAGAATATTCATATTTATCTCCTTTGATTGTAATTATTATTTACAGTTTGACATACAGTAATATAATACCAATAAATACATTTTCCAGTAATCAGGTTGACATTTTTAACATTTTATAAAAGTTATTGCCAAAAGCAATATAAAAAACAAAAAATATAAGGAGTTATCATGCAAACAGACCTGATCATGCAGAAAATCGCCGATAAAATCAGCCGTAATATCAACTGTCATGTCCTGCTCAATTCTTCCGCCGGCGATAATTGTACCGAAGACCATGCCGGACTTTATTTTGACGGCATCAGAAACGACAGTGAAAATCTGGAAAAAAACTGCAATTTCAAATTCCGTTATTATTCCTCCGACGACCGATTGCCGCTCTCCGTCTGCGAAAAAGCAGAAATTCTGCTCCGCACCATGCTGCCTGAAACATTCACCGACGGAAACGGTAATGAATTTGATTTTCGCAGCTGCCGTACGGAATCAATAAGTGCAGGAGTTACAAACTCATCGGGCATCGTATGGTTTTTCGCCGAATTGAAATTTTCCGTCATTTCCTGACGGAATTTTCATTTCTCTGTTATTTCCTTATTTATCCGTCGCAGAAACAGAGTTTTTTCCGTCTGAAATATGCGTATCAACGCCCTTTCATCATGTCGGCAATATCTGTATGGACCTGCGAAATCGGGCGCAGTTTGAATTGTTTTTCAAGAAGCCGCAATACTTTTTCCGACACGAAAGCAGGCAGAGTCGGCCCGAGGCGGATATTTTTGAAGCCGAGCGACAGCAGAGCGAGCAGGATCGCAACCGCTTTTTGTTCATACCATGCAATATCAAAAGAGATCGGCAGTTTATTAATATCATCAACGCCGAGTTTTTCTTTCAGCCGCAGAGCAAAAAGCACCAGACTGTATGAATCATTGCATTGCCCTGCATCAAGCAGACGGGGCAGTCCGTTTATTTCACCGAAAGAAAAACGGTTGTAACGGTACTTGGCACACCCTGCAGTCAGAATGACAGTATCATGTCCGAGCAATGTTGCGACATCTGAATAATACTCACGGGTTTTGTGCCTGCCGTCGCATCCCGCCATAACTACAAGCCGCCGAATCGAACCGTTATGAATATTTTTTATAAGTTCATCGGCATATTCAGCAAGCTGGGCATGTCCAAAACCGGTAAGAAGTTCATTATCATCTATCGGCAAGGGGGGATTGCAGTTAACTGCAAATTCTATCAGCGGCGAAAAATCTTTCATCAGCCCCGTTTCACGGTCTTCGATATACGGCACGCCGTGATAATGGCAGCACCCCGTGGTAAATATCCGGTTTTTGTACGAATCCTGAACCGGAGTAATGCAGTTTGAAGTCAGCAGTACCGGACCGTTGAATGAGGCAAATTCAATATTCTGCCGATGCCATGCCGAACCGTAATTTCCGTAAAGATGCGGAAATTTTTTCAAAAGCGGATACGCATGAGCTATCAGCATTTCCGAATGAGTATAAATGTCAATATTTTTGTTCTCCGTCTGAACGAGAAGTTCATACAAATCCCGAAGATCATGTCCCGATACCAGAATCCCCGGCCGTCTGCCGACAGAAGTGCGAACGGAAGTTTTTTCAGTATTGCCGAAACTTTCGGTATTGGCGGCATCGAGCAGCGACATGGCTTTGACTGTTGCCTGACCGCATTCAAGGAGCAGTTCGGTCATCTCATTGAAATCTCTGCATTCCACAGTTTTTCTCAAGGCATAAAATAAGAAATCATCGAGAGATTCATCTGCTCGATCGAGTTCATCGGCATGAACCATATATGCAGAAATTCCTTTCAGAGAATAAGTTACAAATTCTGCAAGTGAACGCATATCCTCATTTTCAAGCGCATTGGCTCCGCATGGGATGTCAATCAGCGAAACACCTGCCAATTTTTCTGCACGACGCAGGCGGGAGGTCAGAGTTTTTTCACAGAAAACAGTATTGCTGATCGTCATAAAAAGCGATCGGGCAATAAACATTGCAAGTTCGTGTGAAACTTTGCGGTTGAGAGCGATCCCTTTGAGTTGATAGATCAATCTGTCCATGAGGTTTGCGACGACTGCGGTTTTGCCGCATGCGCCGACATTGGTACATCGGGAGT